>JAKFCR010000299.1:0-13537 GCA_036676545.1 Aeromicrobium sp.
TCGAGGGCGTTCTGGTTGAGGTGGACGATGCTGTCAAAGTCGCTGTGCGTCATATCTCGGATCATCAGGCATTCGACGTTACGTCAAGCTGACGCTCAACCCCACATTGTGTGGCCCATCCCACGTCGCCCAGATCAGCCCAGATCGGCGTTCTTGACCAGCAGCACAACGGTTTTGCCGTTGTCCTGCAAAAGTCGTCCCACTTCGACATACCCGCGGCGGGCATGGAATTCCAGTGACGCTTCGTTCGGCGGATCGACGTACACCTCGAGTGCTACCGGCAGATTCTGCTCAAGCTCGTCGTAGAGCAATGTGCCGACGCCACGGCGCCGATGCGTGGGCGCGATGGCGACGCGGTCGACGTACGACGCGAACGTCTGGTTGGCCTCGAACCAGCGGTAGTTGATCGACGTGTACGTCGAGCCCGGAGCGAATACGACGACGAAACCCGCAATCTCTCCGTCGTCGTCGGCGACCAGGGCGCGCGACGACAGAGCTACGAGTTCCGTCAGACCTGCGAGGTCAATCGGGGTTACGCCATCGAGGCTCAGCTGGTTGATCGCGACGATCGCAGGGAAATCTTCTACCGTCGCATCGCGGAGTCGCACTAGACCGCGAACTCGACGCCCGCAGCGCTTTCGGACGCTGCCCACAGAGCATTCGCGAGGTCGGCGTCGCGTGCCGTAGTCGACATGCTGGCGAGCTTCGGACGGCCTCGCCAACCGCCCGGGCCGCCCGGGCCGACGTACTCGCCACCGGTCAACGAGGCATCCGTGGCGGCCATCAGCAGCGGCCACGCACCCGCCGCGGCGGACTGGGCGATGACCTTCGAGACCTGGTGCATACCCATGGCCTGGAGCGACTTGCCACCCACGGAGGGGCCGGTCATCGTGATGTTGGTCGACGCGTAGCCGGGGTGTGCACCGACGCTCACCACGTCAATCCCTGCCGCCTTGACGCGTCGGTCGAGCTCCACGGCGAACAGCAGGTTGGAGACCTTCGACTCCGCGTATGCCTGCGTGCGCTTGTAGCGACGCGGCGACCCCTCGGGGGTGAACGTACGCAGGTCGACTCCGTTGGCCGCCTTGTGCATGTTGGAGGACACCGAGACGATGCGGGCCTTCGAGCGCACGAGCAGCGGCCAGAGGTGCGCTGTGAGGGCGAAATGACCGAGATGGTTGGTGCCCATCTGCAGCTCATATCCGTCGATGGTCTTCGAAGGCTTGGGCGGGAACATGATGCCAGCGTTGTTGACCAGGATGTCGAGGTGCTCGTACGCCGCTGAGACCTCGTCTGCGGCGCGCTTGACGTCGGCGAGGGAAGCGAGGTCCAGCGAGATCACGTCGACGTTGGATCCGGGAGCTTGGCTCTCGATGTGGTCGAGCGCCTCGTCGGCCTTCTTGGCATCGCGCGCGGTGACGACGAGGGATGCGCCGTGTCGGGCGAGCTCGATGGCGGTGTTGACGCCCAATCCGCCGGTCACACCGGTGACGAGAGCGCGGCGTCCCGTCAGGTCTGGGATGTCAGTGGTTTTCCAAGGCATGGGCCAAACCTACGGGTCGGTTACCGGGGAGCGCGTGGCGAGGCGCTGTTGGCGGCGGCACCAGAAGGTGTAGCCGGCCAGTCCGATGCCGATCGCCGTGGTCAGGATCGAGATGCCCTTGGCGGTGTTGGCCTTCGACGCGAACCCGGTGACGGCGGCGTACGTGTAGGTCGCGTCGTCGACTCGGCGATCCTTCGGCGTGCAGGTGATGAGCTGACCCTTGCTGCCCTCATTGAGCATTCCGATGAGGTGCCACTGATCGCTGCCGTCGTCGACCGTCAGGGTCAGCTTGGCTTCGGGGATCGGAGTGATCTTCTTGCCGGGCCCTGTTGCGCGGCACGTCACGTCGCGATCCGCCTGGACGATGTCGGTGTAGACCGCGATGCTCTTGCCGGTCCCGTCGACACGTTCGCCAATCGGAGTGACTGATGCCTCGCGTACGGGATCCCATGCACCGGCAGCCACGATGATCGAGATGACGGCGCCGCCGAGGGCGATGAAGAAGGCCGTGAGGTACCACAGCGGGCTCGTCGGTTTCACGGAGTCACTTTCCCACACTGAGCAAATGGAGACGGGGATTAACGAAAGCCCCCACCGTTGCCGGCAGGGGCTTTCGTCATGTCGTGCGGATCAGAAGACTGCGACGTCCAGCTCCATGATCGAGTCGTCGATGTTCTCGGCGATGGCGCGCTCTCCGGCCATCAGCGGGAGAACGTTGCGAGCGAAGAAGCTCGCTGCCGCGACCTTGCCCTCGTAGAAGCTCTTGTCGGCGGCAGAAACGTCGCCACCGAGCTTCTCGAGCGCAACCTCGGCGCCGCGCAGCAGCAGCCAAGCGACAACCAGGTCGCCGAGCACGTACACGAGGCGGGTCGTGTTGAGGCCGACCTTGTAGATCTTCTTGATGTCGCCGTTCTCGTCGGCCGGGTTGGACGCCATCAGATCGGCGAAGGCTGCACCGACGATCGCCTGCGCGTCCTCGAGGGCCTTGGCGAGCAGCTCGCGCTCGACCTTGAGTCGACCGTTGCCGGCCTCGCTCTCGACGAACTGCTGCACCTCGTTGGACAGGAAGCCGAGCGCCTGGCCCTTGTTCTTCACGATCTTGCGGAAGAACAGGTCCATGCCCTGGATCGCGGTGGTGCCTTCGTACAGGGTGTCGATCTTGGCGTCGCGTACGTACTGCTCGATCGGGTAGTCCTGGAGGAAGCCCGAACCGCCGAACGTCTGCAGCGACTCCGTGCCCAGAAGGACCCAGGAGCGCTCTGAACCGTAGCCCTTGACGATCGGGAGCAGCAGATCGTTGACCGCCTCGTCGAGCGAAGCGTCCTCACCCGTCGACTCCTTGATCAGAATGTTGTCCTGGAAGGTCGCGGTGTAGATCATCAGTGAGCGCAGTCCCTCGGCGAACGCCTTCTGCGTGAGCAGCGAGCGACGTACGTCGGGGTGGTTGGTGATGACAACACGCGGCGCGTTCTTGTCCGCCGACTGCGTCAGGTCTGCACCTTGCACGCGCTCCTTGGCGTAGTCGAGTGCGTTGAGGTAGCCGGTCGACAGCGTGGCGATGGCCTTCGAGCCGACCATCATGCGCGCGTTCTCGATGACACGGAACATCTGGTTGATGCCGTCGTGGACCTCGCCGAGCAGCCAGCCCTGGGCGGGTGCTCCGTCGCCGAAGGTGACTTCGCAGGTCGTCGAGACCTTGATGCCCATCTTCTTCTCGACGTTGGTGACGTAGGCGCCGTTACGCTCGCCGGTCAGCTCGCCGGTCTCGTGGTCGAAGTGGAACTTCGGTACGAGGAAGAGGCTCAGACCCTTGGTGCCGGGTCCGCCGACGCCCTCGACGCCAACGGGACGGGCGAGCACGAGGTGCATGATGTTGTCGGCCATGTCGTGCTCGGCTGAGGTGATGAAGCGCTTGACGCCCTCGATGTTCCAAGAGCCGTCTTCGTTCATGGTCGCCTTGGTACGACCGGCGCCGACGTCGGAACCGGCGTCGGGCTCGGTGAGCACCATCGTGGCGCCCCACTGCTTGTCGACCATGAACTGGGCGATCTTCTTGTCGCGCTCAATGCCGTTCTCGAAGACGATGCGGGCGAAGGCGGGGCCGCAGGCGAACATCCAGATGGCCGGGTTGGCGCCGAGCACGTACTCAGCGGTCGACCAGACGAGGGAGGCGGGAGCGGTCTGGCCGCCGAGCTCCTCGGGGAGGGCCAGGCGCCACCACTCGGCATCCATCCACGCCTTGTAGGACTTCTTGAAGGAGTCGGGCATGACGACGGTCTTGGCAGCCGGGTCGTAGACCGGCGGGTTGCGATCGGAGTCGTCGAACGACGCGGCAAGGTCTTCGCGAGAGATGCGCTCAATCTCGCTGATGATGCTCTTGGCCGTCTCGGTGTCGACCTCGTCGAACGGGGCGGTGCCGAGGATCTCCTGGCGATTGAAGAGCTCAAACAGGTTGAACTCGGTGTCGCGCAGATTGCTCTTGTAGTGGCTCATTGACGCCATTCCTTGTGTGGGCTGCACAGATCGCAGGCTGTACCTGCTCATAAAGTGCTACTGGGTAGTAACTTAAGTATCCGCCCGAGGTGGGTCAAAGACAAGTCAACTGCAGGTCACGCCCGTGTTGGGAGTGTCACATCGCCTGCGTTGCCAGCCATTCAGGGAAATCCTCAAGGGATGTCAGTACGACGCTCGCTTGGGCATCGTGGAGCTCGTCTGCCGAGCATGGTCCCGTGACCACGCCGACGCCAATTACGTCTGCCAGTCGGGCTGCGTCCATGTCGTGCACGTGGTCGCCGACATACGCGAAGGCACCCTCGTCGCGGAGCACGACGCCCTTGGCTTCCCGCCAGGCCCCGCCGAAAACGTCACCAACCGGAAGCCCGAGGCGATCGACGTGCAGGCGGGCGTTGGGTGGGTGCTTCGCGGTCAGCAGGATGGTCCGGCCGACCTTGTTGGCGGCCTCGATGGCGTCGTACGCCCCGGGCATCACGGTCACGAGGTCCAGCGCGATCAACGGGTAGAGGTCGCGATAGCGATCGGCCCAGTGCTTCACCTCGGCTTCTGGCACCCAGTGCGCGAGCTCCCACTCGGGTGGCGGCCCGAGCCGAGAGACGACCAGGTCGGTGTCAATCGTCGCGCGACTCTCGACGGCGACCTGCTCGTACACCGCCTTGATTCCCGGTCGAGAGTCGATCAAGGTCATGTCGAGGTCGAAGCCGATCGTGGTCACGCGTGCAGTCTGTCAACATGTCCCACATGCAACTGGGAATGACTCTGCCGATCATGGAGCCCGATCTCGGGCCCGACACCCTCGAGGAGTGGTCGCGCGCGATTGACGAAGGCCCGTTCTCCTCGCTGTGCTTTGGCGAGCGGATGGCGTTCGACAACCCTGAGACGCTGACACTGCTGGGTGCTGTGTCCGCGTGGACAGAACGGGTTCGCCTGGTGACGACGGTGATCGTCCCGCAACTGCATGAGCCGGTGATGTTGGCGAAGGCCCTCGCAACCGGCGACGTCCTCAGCAAGGGCCGGCTGACGGCTGGGTTCGGCGTTGGCGGTCGCGATGAGGACTACCGCGCAGTCGGCGCCGACCCGTCGAGCAAGACGATGGCCGGTATGGCCGAACGCGTCGCCGTGATGAAGCGGGTTTGGGCGGGGGAGAAGGTCACAGAAGCGCAGCGACCGGTCGGACCGCCACCCGTACAACCGGGCGGCCCGGAGATATTGGTCGGCACGACTGGGCCGAAGACGATTCAGAGCGCGTCGGTCTGGGCAGACGGGCTCGCCGGGTTCGAGCTTGACCTGGATCTTGCGCGAACCGAGACGCTGTTCGATGTGGCGCGTACGGCGTGGAGCGACGCGGGAAGATCGCAGCCGCGGCTCACCACCTCGTTCTGGTTCGCCCTGGACGACGGTGACGGCAGCGCCCGCGAGCAGATGCACCGTCACCTCCGGCACTACATGAACTGGTTGCCGGTCGACCTCGTCGACGCCCTGGCGCCAGCGGCGGGCTTCGCCGGAACCGAGGCCGAACTGCTCGATGTCCTGAAGCGGTTCGAGGACATCGGCACCGATGAGGTGCAGCTGGTGCCGACCGGTTCCGACATTTCTCAAGTGCACCGGGTCGCCGCAGCCATCTCCTGACATACGAAAACCGGCCACCCTCCTGGGGCGGCCGGCCTTCGTACGTTTTAGCGCGCTCTGGTGTTCAGCGGAGCTGGGTCGGGATGCGACCGAAGCCGTCGTGCGAGACGGACTTGACGGTGCCGCCAACTCCGATCACGGCGATGAAGATTGCACTGAGGATGGTGATGATCATTGCTGGCCTCCTTCTAAGGCTGTGGACTTCGTACTCTCAGTATGATCCTACAAACCGTCAAGCACAATCTAACAAAACTACACGTAACATGTAGTCTGGCTACATGGATGTGAAAAGGCTTGAGCTGCTGCGTGAATTGGCCGAGAGAGGCACTGTCGGTGCCGTTGCCGACGTGACAGGAGTCACCCCGTCGGCGGTCTCCCAACAGCTGAAAGTGCTGGAAAAAGAGGCAGGAGTGGCGCTCCTCGAGCCGTCAGGACGAGGGGTTGCGCTTACCGCAGCTGGCCGCGCTCTTGCGCAGACGGCGACTGAGATCGCGGTGGCGATCGCCAAGGCGGAGTCGGAGTGGCGAGAGTTCATGGAGCAGCCGGCCGGCGACGTCACCCTCACGACCTTCGCCAGCGGTGGAGAGATGCTTTTGCCTGGCTTGTTGACCCGTCTTGCCGATGAGCCCCACATCAATCTGGTGTGCACCGACCTGGACGTCTCGAAGTTCGAGTTCGCGGACCTGACGCCCGACTACGACATCGTGATCGCCGATTCGCCCACCACTTCAGCGAGCTGGCACGAACGCGGGCTGCAGGTCGTCCCCTTGATGAGCGAGCCTCTCGACGTGGCGCTGCCGGAAGATCACCGCCTCGCCTCGAAGCCGAGCCTGTCGCCCAAGGACGTCGTGACCGAGACCTGGATCGGGGCTCCGCACGACTACCCATTCGATCGCGTCCTGAGCCAGGTGGTCGCCAGCACAGGTGAGCCAGTACGTATCGCGCAGCGCATAGCCGACAACGGCATCGTCGAGTCAATGGTGGCGGCCGGCCACGGGATCGCGATCCTGCCGCGGTTCACCACGCGCGAGCATGGCAACGGGCTGGTGACGCGCCCGCTGGTCGGCATCCGAGCCAAGCGCGAGATCTCGGCGCTGCTCCGGCCAGATCGATTCGAGCGGCCGTCAGTACGATTCGTGGTCCAGGCCCTGCGTGACGAAGCCAGGGCCGTCTCGGACGCCCACCAGGCGGTCTAGCCGCACCACTTCATCCGGGCTTGTCGTCCTTGAAACCGGCGATGCCTTCACCGATGAGCCACAGCACACCGGCGAGCGCGGCGATGGATATCAACGCGCCGAACGCCACGCTTGGATACAGGGGGATGTCTGGACGGTCGAAATTGAAGATCATGGAGCTGACCCAGACCGTTCCACCAACGAGATAGACAACCGCCCAGAACACGACCAGTCCACGAAACGTGCGACGTGCAAGAGCGGCCCACGATGGCAGTCGCTCATTTCTTGCTTGAGGGTCGACCATAATCACGAGTTTGGCAGTCCCTGGGCGTTCCCGTTCAGCGGTCTAGAGCGTCTTGGTCATATAGACGCTCCACGGGTCCTCGACGTAGTCGGCGAACGGGCCGCATACCTCGAAGCCGTGGCGTGCATACAGGCGAAGGGCGGGCTGGAAGGGTTCGTTGCTGCCGGTCTCGAGGCTGACGCGCGAATAGCCGCGACGCTTGGCCTCGGTCAGCAGGTGTTCGAGCATGAGGCCGCCAACACCCTGGCCCTTCGCCTCGTCGATCGTGCGCATCGACTTGACCTCACCGTGCGTCGTGTCGATCTCCTTGAGCGCGCCGCATCCGACCACGCGATCATCCGACCACACCGACCAGAACGTGACGTCAGGCTCGCGAAGCCGGTCGACCGGCATCGCGTGCACGCTGCAGGCGGGCGAGTGGAGGGCAAGGTCGGCGAGGTGGCCTTCCAGAAGGGCGCGAATGTCGGCGCCGGTCAGGTCGTCCTCGCGGATCATGTACGCCATCAGGCCTGCTTGACGTCCGAGCCATCGAGGCGCGGGTCGATGACGATCTTGGCGTGGGCCTCCGGATCGCCGAGGGCCGTGAAGGCGTTGGCAACGCCATCCAGTCCGACCCGACCAGTCAACATCGCTGATGGGTCGACCTTGCCTTCGGCGAGTGCGTGCAGCGTGTCCCTGAACTCGAGAGGTGTGTAGCCGATGACGAATCGAAGGTCGATCTCCTTGTTGATCGCCATCGAGGGGCGAATCTGGTCGCCGCCCATGCACACGCCGACCACGACGACGCGCGAGAACATAGGTGCTCCGGCCATGATGCTGTCGATCATCCCTGGATTGCCGACGCACTCGAAGATGACCGGTGCCTTGGGGTTGGTTGCGCCGATCTTGTCGGCAGCACGCCAGGCGTGCCACCAGCCGACGGGCAGCTTGGACATCTGGTCGATCGCGTCCATGGCGGCGCCGAGGGTCTCCGGCACGGTCGTGAAGTGCTTGTGGTCCTTGGCGGTTGCGAAGGGAGAGCCTTCGGTCGGATCGACGACGCTGGTTGCGCCGAGCTTGGTCGCAAGTGCGCGGCGTCCGGGGGATGGGTCGCTGGCGATGATCGTACGTACGCCGCGGGACTTCAGGATCGTGATCACCGCGAGACCGACCGGACCGCAGCCGACAACGACGGCGACATCCTTCTTGGACACTTCGCCGCGCGCCACCGCGTGCCAGCCGACTGCCATGGGCTCGGTCAGCACGGCGACGTCGGGCAACAGGCCATTGGGGACCTTGAGTGTGAGGTTCTCCTGGGTGAGGAGGTGCTCGGCGTATGCGCCGGGTGCCTTGGCAGACAGGCCGAGAGTGTCGACGCTGCCGGGGTTGCGCAGCAGCGGAAGAGAGACGACCGGCGTACCGACTGCCAGCTTCTTGCGACTGCCGGGTCCGTGCTCGGCGATCACACCGTAGAGCTCATGGCCGAACACGATGTGCTGGTCGGACCGCATGAAGTCGTCGTAACCGGACTCGACCATCACCTTGCCCAGCTCGTCACCATGGACGCGTGCGTGGAGGTCGGATCCGCAGATGCCGCAGCGTTGCACCTCAACGAGCAGCTGACCCTTGGCGGGAATGGGAGTGTCGATGTCGGCAACCGAGAGGTTGCTCTGATGGCAGATGACAGCGCGCATGTCACCATTCAAGCGGAGTCGAGTCCTTCTCAACGCTGCATGGGTTAGTTTTCTCTCGTGCTTCTCTCAGACCGCGACATCCTGGCCGAGATCGATGCAGGGCGCATTGCGCTCGACCCGTTCGACCCGGGGATGATCCAGCCGTCGAGCATCGACGTGCGGCTCGACAAGTTCTTCCGCGTCTTCGACAACCACAAGTACCCGCACATCGACCCGGCAGAGGACCAGTCCGATCTCACGCGCGAGGTCGAGGTCGGCAAGGACGAGGCGTTCATCCTGCATCCCGGCGAGTTCGTGCTCGGTTCGACGTACGAGCTCGTGTCACTGCCTGACGACATCGCCGCCAGGCTCGAGGGCAAGTCGTCCCTCGGCCGCCTCGGCCTCATGACCCACTCGACGGCGGGCTTCATCGACCCTGGCTTCTCGGGTCACGTGACACTTGAGCTCGCGAACGTCGCGACGCTGCCCATCAAGCTCTACCCCGGTATGAAGATCGGCCAGGTCTGCTACTTCCGGCTGACGTCGCCGGCGGAGAACCCGTACGGCTCGGCGAAGTACGGTTCGCGCTATCAAGGCCAGCGCGGCCCGACGGCCTCGCGCTCGCACGCGAACTTTCACCGCACCGAGATCTAAGGTGCTGCCTCTCGACGTCTCGCCTGCCGTACGCGAGGCTCTCGACGCTGGGCAGCCGGTCGTCGCGCTGGAATCAACGATCATCTCGCACGGACTTCCTCGTCCCGACAACCTTGAGGCGGCGCGGGCGTTCGAGGCGATCCTCACGGACATGGGTGTCGTGCCTGCCACGATCGCGGTGCTCGACGGTCGACTCAAGGCAGGGCTGACCGACGAAGAGCTCGTACGCATCGCGTCCGAGGACGTTCCCAAGCTCAGCGTGCGCGATCTGCCGATCGCTCTCGCCCGGAAGGGAAGCGGAGCGACAACTGTCGCCGCGACCTCCTACATCGCGAACCTTGCTGGCATCCGCGTCTTCGCGACCGGCGGTCTCGGCGGAGTGCACCGCGGCGCATCCGAGACGTTCGACGAGTCGGCCGACCTGACGGTGCTCTCGGAGGTCCCGATCACCGTCGTCTCCGCGGGCGTGAAGTCGATCCTCGACATACCCGCGACGCTTGAGCGGCTCGAGTCCCTGAGCGTGATCGTGCTCGGATTTGGCACGGACAAGTTCCCGAGCTTCTGGCTCACCGATTCCGGCGAGCAGCTCGACTGGTCGGTGGCCGACGCAGCCGGTGTCGCTGAGGTGATGGCGTCTCGCGATGCGTTGGGTCAGAACGCCGCAATCCTCGTCGCCAACCCGCTGCCCGAGTCCGGGCAGCTCGACCCGGACGTGCACGACAAGGCGCTCACCGAGGCTCTCCGCATGGCCGACGAGCAAGGACTCTCCGGCAAGGAGGTCACCCCGTTCCTGCTTTTGACGATCGTGGAGCTGACCGATGGCGAGAGCCTCGCGGTCAACCTCAAGATCGCCGAGAACAACATCCGCGTGGCCGGCGAGATCGCACTCTCCTGGGCGTCCCAATGAGGTCGGCACAGTGATCCTGGTCGTCGGTGACGTGGTCGACGACATCGGAGTACGTCCCCTCGGCACGATCAACGCCGCCAGTGACACCGAGGCCGAGATCCGCATGACGCCCGGCGGATCCGCCGCGAACGTAGCCGCCTGGCTCGGTCACCTCGGCTCGTACGCGCGCTTCGTGGGCAAGGCCGGCGCCGATGGCGTCCTCCGCCATGTCGACGCGCTCTCGGCCCACGGGGTCGATGCGCGCATCACCGCCGACAGCGAGCTGCCGACCGCAACGATCGTTCTCACTCTCGACGCGTCCGCAGATCGCACGATGTACGTCGACCGGGCCGCCAACACGACGTTGAAGGCGACCGACCTGCCGACCGACCTGTGGAACGAGATCGAGTGGCTGCACCTCACGGGCTACTCGTTCTTCGACGCCGGAGTGCGCCCGATCGTGATCGAGCTGATGGCCGAGGCTCGGCGTCGCAGCATCGGCATCAGCGTCGATCCGAGCTCGCTGGGCTTTCTCCAGGTCGCCGGTCGTGACGAGTTTCTGTCGTGGGTCGCAAATGCCGACCTGCTGTTCCCGAACGACGACGAGCAACAGTTCCTTCAGCTGGAGGGCAAGGCTGTCGTGACGCGAGGGTCGGACGGTGCGACGTTTGGCGAGCATTCGGTCGCGGCGTCACCGACCGACGTCGTCGACACGACAGGGGCTGGCGACGCGTTCTGCGCCGGATTCCTCAGCGTGTGGACCAAGCGCCGGGAGGCCGAGGTGGCTCTGGCAGCTGGCGCGAAGGCTGCTGCGGAGTGTGTGGCCATACGGGGAGCTCGCCCCGTCAGAGCTCGCTGAGCCGCGGCGGGTCGGCACCCGGTCGAGAGCAGGTGATCGCCGCCGCTGCGACCGAGAACTCCGCGAGATCGCTGAGCTCGGTGTCGTCGAGCTGATCGCCGGCTGGCCACGAGTAGGCAGCGCACCACGAGAGCATGGCCGCCATGAACGAGTCGCCAGCACCGATCGTGTCGACGACGGCGACTGACGGAGCGTCGGCACCGCCAACTTCGTTGCCTCCCGCAATGACCGTCCCGGCTGCGCCAAGTGTGATCGCGACGAGCTTGCCCTCGCCGGCGAGCCGCCTGGCGAGGTCCTCCGGCGCCTCCTCCGGGAACAGCACCTCGGCGTCTTCATCGCTCATCTTCACGATCCGCGCGTAAGGGATGACCGTCTCGAACACCTCGCGCCAGAACGCTGGGTCGGGTTCGACCGCCAGACGGACGTTGGGGTCGTAGGACACGGCGAGCCCCATCGCGTCCGCAGTGGCGATGAGCTCGGCCACGCGGTGAGCGCCCGGCATCAGCGCGGCTCCGAGCGAGCCGATGTGCACTGCCTCGAACACGGCCGGGTCGGGCATGGCCTCCGGGTTCCACGTCAGATCGAACTCGTACGACGCGCTGCCGTTCTCCGCGATCGTTGCGGTGGCGGCGGACGTACGTTCGAGCACGGGCTCGAGCAGCGCGAGATTGGCGCCGGACTCGGCCAGGTGGCGCTGCAGGATCGTGCCGTGGGAGTCGTTGCCGATCTGAGTCGCGAGGACCGTCTCGCATTCGAGCCGGGAGAGGCCGACGGCGACATTGAACGGCGATCCTCCGGGATGCGGGTAGCCGTCGACGATGTCGACGAGTGCCTCGCCGATGACCAGAATCGTCATCCGGCGAGCCGCTCGATCGTCTTCGCTGGGCACGGGGCCAGCGGCAGGCTGGGCAGCGTGACGGCGTTGAACGCGTGATAGGCGTCGGGCCTGCCCTGCCACGTACGGGAGGACGGTCCCATCGTCGGCGAGAGCTCATGCACCCAGCCCTGCTCGGTGACGAAGTGCTCGTCGATCTCGGACCACCAACGCGCGGCCAACCCTTCGTAGAGCGCGTCGTCCGTAAAAGTGCGGAGCGCCTCGGCGGCAAGAACTGCCTCGGCGATGACCCAGTGGAATCGTTCTTCGACGACGGGCGAGCCGTGCCAATCCGTCGTGTAGGGGATGCCGGGTGCGTCCTCATCGACGGCATCGGCGACTGCCTGCGCGAACAGTCCCTCGGCGGCCTCCTGCATCCATGGCCGTGGTTCGTCGAGGCTCGCGGCGAGCTGGATGATCAGTCGTGACCATTCGAATGCATGGCCCGGCGTCGCGCCGAACGGGCGGAATGGGTCGGCCGGCTTCTCGACGTTGTAGTTGGCCATCGGCGTCCAGTCGTGGTCGTAGTGCTCCGGTATGCGCCAATGGTGACCCCGCGCATGGATCCCGATCACGCGCTCGCAGATTGCCAGTGCTCGCTGACGCCAGGCGTCTTCCCCCGTGACGTCTGCAGCGAAGAGGTAAGCCTCAACGCTGTGCATGTTGCTGTTGGCTCCGCGGTAGCCATCGAGCTCGGTCCAGTCCTCGTTCCACTCCTCACGGCATCGCCCGGCATCGGTGTCCCAGAACCGGGTGCGGTGCACCACGGTCGCCTCGTCGAGCAGCGCCTGTGCGCCGTCGGCGCCGGCAGCCGATGACGCGCACGCTGCAAGCAGTACGAAGGAGTGCTCGTAGCAAAACTTGCCGGTCTGCGCGGGAGCTCCAGAGGCATCGATCTCGGCGTACCAGCCGCCGTTCACGTCATCGTGAAAGGCCGCCAGCGCACGTATGCCGTGCTCCGCGAGCTCGAGCGAATCTGGCTCACCAGCTAGGTGGGCGAGCGAGAAGACATACGTCATGCGCGCGGTTATCCAGAGGTGCTGATTGTCGTCGACGTCGAGGCTGCCGTCGTGGTCGAGCCAGCCGAAGCCGCCGGCGTCGATCATCGATCGTCGGGCGAACGCCAGGATGGCCAGGCGCTGCTCGTCACGCCATTGCTCGCTGCCCGGGACCATGTCACCAACCTACCCACCCAGTAGGGGTGCGTTCAGGGTCGATCAGGGGCGCTCACCGATGTTCTCTCGCGCCCGATCCGACGACGCTGGACGTATGACTTCAACAGACAACGTCGGGCGGCGATCCGCATGATCCGCGCCCAGGGACTCACCAAGACATATGGCGACAAGGTTGCCGTCAATGGCATCGACTTCACCGTCGAGCCCGGCCGCGTCACCGGCTTCCTCGGCCCGAACGGTGCAGGCAAGTCCACGACCATGCGGATGATCCT
>JAKFCR010000300.1:0-8002 GCA_036676545.1 Aeromicrobium sp.
GGCAAGGACGTCGGCATCATCGCGACCGACAAGGGCTGGAACATGTACGTCGGCGGCAACGGTGGCTTCACACCACGCCACGCGCAGCTGTTCGCCGAGGACCTCAGCACCGAGGACCTCGTGCGTGCGATCGACCGCTTCCTCATGTACTACGTACGCACGGCCGATCGCCTGCAGCGCACGGCTCCCTGGCTCGAATCGGTCGAGGGTGGCATCGAGGCCGTACGTGCCGTGGTGTTCGAGGACAGCCTCGGAATCGCTGCGGATCTCGACGCCGCAATGGAGGCGCACGTGGGCGCATACGAGGACGAATGGGCCGCAACTCTCGCTGACGACGAGAAGTTAGCGCGCTTCGCATCATTCGTTAACGCGCCGGAAACACCGGACCCGGATCTTGTATATGTCGAGGAACGCGGTCAACGACGACCTGCGAACGACGACGAACGGGCGGTACTGATCGCCGGTTCCAGCATTCCAGTGCGTGAGGCAGAGGTAGTCGTATGAGCGAGTGGCAGCGTGTGTGCACGCTCGACACGTTGGTGCCCGATCGCGGTGCCGCGGCACTCGTCGGCGATCGCCAAGTTGCCCTGTTCCGCCTCAGCGACAGCGGCGACGTGCACGCGGTGGACCATCTTGACCCGTTCAGCCAGGCCAATGTGATGGCTCGTGGCCTGGTCGGCAGTCGCGGCGGCGTCGCAACGGTTGCCTCTCCAATGCACAAGCAGTCCTTCGACCTCAAGACCGGTCAGTGCCTCGACGACCCCGAAGTGTCCCTCCACGTGTGGTCGACGCGGGTGTCCGACGGCTGGGTCGAGGTCGAGCTCCCCGAGCAAGCGGTGGGGGTCCCCCCACGCCCGAATGCGGGAACGGGAGCGGAGAGTGGTGAGGGCGTAGGGGGAGGACCTCCGTGACCCCACTCGGACCAGTTCTTGCTGGAACCCAGATCCTCGTCACGGCTCAACGCCGGGCCGAGGATCTCTCGCTGGCACTAGGCCGACGAGGCGCCGTCGTGACAACGGCAGCGTCGCTCGGGGTCGAGTCGCACATCGACGAGAGCACCCTGATCGCGCAGACCAGGCAGATGATTGCGGCGGGCACCGACATCGTGGTCGTGACCACCGGTATCGGTTTCCGCGGCTGGCTCGACACCGCCGAAGCGGCCGGCATCGGCCACGAGCTCGTCGAGGCACTGCGATCCGTACGACTCATCGCCCGCGGTCCCAAGGCACGAGGTGCGTTGCAGGCTGCCGGCCTCACGCCCGACTGGGTCGCCGAGTCCGAGACCTCGGCCGAGATCGCGGAGTTCCTGACTGCCGATGGCGTTCGGGGTATGTCGATCGCCGTGCAGCACCACGGTGCAGGTGACGATGGGCTTGAGAAGCGACTCGCCGCCGCTGGCGGACGCCCTTTCGGTCTGGTCGTCTATCGCTGGGGTCCTCCGCCGGATCCCGCTGCAGTCGAGCGCTCGGTCTACGACACCGCAGCGGGTTTGTACGACGCCGTCGTCTTCACGTCCGCACCTGGCGCCGCAGCATGGTTGTCGTCCGTCACCGAGCGTGGTGCTGTTGACGAGATCCGTCGCCTTGAGAAGGATCGCCGACTCGTGCTCGCAGCCGTCGGCCCCGTGACGGCTGATCCACTGCGCGCTGCGGGCTTCGACCCGCTGCTGCCAGAACGCGCACGCCTTGGAGCGCTCGTACGATCGCTCGTCATGTTCCTCGGCGACGCGTCCGAGAACGTACAAACAACCGCCGGTCAGCTTCGGGTCCGCGCAACCGCGGCCACCCTCGATCACAAGATCTTGCCGGTGTCGCCCAGCGGCCTCGCGATCCTGCGGTCACTCGCGAGCGAGCCGGGCTCGGTGCGCTCGCGGGGTGAGCTTCTCTCCGTCCTGCCGGGGGAGTCCGACGATCCGCATTCCGCCGAGGTCGCCGTGGCCCGCCTTCGCGAAGCCATGGGGCAGCCGATCATCCAGACCGTGGTCAAGCGTGGCTACCGTCTCGCAGTTGCGGAGGACTCATGACGATCTCGCTAGTGGCGACCAGTCATGGCACGAGCGTGCCTGAAGCCCGCGAAGCGATCACCTCGCTGATCGACGGCGTTCGCGCGGCCGCACCGCACCTTGACGTGCACGAGTCGTTCGTCGACGTCCAGGTTCCGTACGTCGGCGATGTCGTCGAGCAGGTCGAAGGCGCTGCCGTCGTCGTACCGCTGCTGCTCGCCCCCGGGTTCCACGTCGACGTCGACATCGTGAATGCCACATCGCGCCCCATGGCGGCTGCCGCCCGCACGCTGGGACCCGACCCGCGGCTGACCCGCGTACTCCTCAAGCGCCTCGCCGACGTGGGTGCGACCCGCGACGACGTGGTCGTCCTGGCTGGCGCCGGCTCGACCAACGACGTCGCGCTTCGCAGTGTCGACGCCGCTGCGCGGTTGCTGGGCACTGCGTGGGGCTCGCCGATCCCGGTCGGACACGTTGGCGGCAAGGCCAACCCGATCGAGGATGTCGTACGCGATGTCGCCCGCTCCGGCCGCAGGGTCGTCGTGGCGAGCTACCTGATGGCGCCGGGCTTCTTCTTCGACAAGCTGACCAAATGCGGCGCCGACGTCGTGACGCGGCCTTTGCTCGATGGATCCGAGGCCGATCCGGAGCTGGTCTCCTTGGTGATCGACCGGTATGCGGAGGCGGCGGATCTGCTCGATCAGACGCACGCCGCCCGTGAACGATGGATGTAACCAAACCTCGGTGTGCTGTTAACGCCCGGGTAACAACTCCCCGCGACTCTGGACGTGTGCCTGCATCCGGTCGTGGTTTACGCAATCGCGGTCCTCGGGGGTGCAGGAAATGACGCGCAGCCTCCTTCTGTGCGCGCATGGCCCGCAGAGCACGCGTGGTCGTGCCGCCCTCGCCGGACTGGTCAATGCAGTCAGGCGAGAGGCGCACGACCTCGAGGTGATGGATGCGTACGTCGACCTGCAGGAGCCATCGATCGTCAGCACGATCGAGGAGACGTCGGGTCCGCGGGCATTGGTGCCGCTGATGCTGACGTACGACCGTTCGGTCAGCATCGACATCGTCCGGGCATCTCATCTCGATTCATCCGTGACTGTCACACCTCCGCTCGGCCCCGACTGGGTGCTCGCGGAGGTCGGCGTACGACGACTGTTCGAGGCTGGCGCGCGATCCAACGACACGATCGTGCTGGCGGCGGACACCACGACAGACGCGCGGGCGTTGGCTGACGTTGCCAAGGCAGCACGACTGCTCAGCGCCGTGTGGGGCGGACGCGTACATGTCGGAGCACTCGGGGGTCCCGACACCGCGCTCGTCGAAGCGGTCGATGTTGCGCGGGCGTATGGGCATCGCGTTGTGGTGTCGAGCTATCTCCTCACGGCGGGGACGGCCCACGACGCCATGCGCGAGTGCGGCGCCGATGTCGTGACCGACCCGCTACTCGACAACAACCCTCCTGACCAGCGCCTCGTGAGCCTCGTGATGGCGCGTGCTCGTGGCGAAGGAGCCAACACTAATGACCTCACGAAGGCCGTCTGGAGCTAGTTTTCAGCGGGGCCGAGCAGCGTGGGATCCGCCGAAACACTCATGTTCTGCTTTAGCCTTTCCCCATGGCGACCCGAACGTCTTCCCCGCCGCGCAAGCGGCCGTCCGGTAGCCAGGCTCGAAAGAAGCCGGCAGCACGCAAGCCGCAGCCCAAGAGGCCGCAGCAGAAGCGCAAGCCGCGCAGATCCGGACCTGGCCCAATCAGTGCTGCCTTCAGCGGCCTGATCAACCTTCTGCGCTCCATCTGGCTCGGACTGGCCGGACTGACTGGCGCGATTGCCCGAAGTATCGGCAGCAGTGCCAAGGAGCTCGACCCTGCGCAACGGCGTGATGGTGTCGGCTTCGGACTGCTCGGCATCAGCATCATCGTTGCCGCGTCGGTGTGGTGGCAGATCCCCGGCCGTGTCGGAGAGTTGATCCGCACGATCACGTCCGGCAGCGTCGGCATCCTTGCGTGGGCTGTTCCCGTGCTGCTCGCGGTCATCGCGTGGCGCACGCTGCGTCACCCTGATCGCAACGGTCCCGCCGGTCGTCAGATCATCGGCTGGAGCGCGATCACCGGCGGCATCCTCGGACTCGTACACCTGTCCCACGGTGTGCCGCGTCCCAGTGACGCCAACGCCGACGCGATGCGCGAAGCCGGCGGCGCGATTGGCTTCCTGTTCTCCGCCGTCCTCGTCGACCTGCTCAAGAGCCCGTACGTCGTGGCGCCACTGCTGGTGCTCGTCGTTGCGTTCGGCCTGCTCGTCGTGACCAACACGCCGCTGCACGCCGTGCCTGGCCGCCTCACTGAGCTCCGCGACAAGGCCCTCGGACGGACGTCCGAGGAAGAGGTCCCAGAAGAGAAGCTCAAGCGTCCCAGGCACCCCAAGACGCCCGTCGTCGAGGAGTTCGAGAGTCCACTCGTCGACGGACCCGACGAGGACCGCCAGGTCCCCGCGCGGGTCTTCGAGGTCCACGAGCCCGAGCCCGACGAAGAGGTCACCGGCCCGATCCGAGCGATCGAGCCGATCCCTGCCTCGGCAGAGCAGCTCGCCCTGGCCAGCGACGTCATCTACACGCTGCCGGAGCCGTCTGTGCTCCGCGAAGGTACGCCGCACAAGGCGCGCTCGACGGCATCGGACGAGGTCGTTGAACGCCTCACCGAGGTGCTCGAGCAGTTCCAGATCGACGCGACCGTCACCGGCTACACCCGTGGCCCGACCGTCACCCGCTACGAGGTCGAGCTCGGCCCTGCCGTGAAGGTCGAGAAGGTCACCGCGCTGTCGCGCAACATCTCGTACGCCGTGGCCTCGGCCGAAGTGCGCATCCTGAGCCCGATTCCGGGCAAGTCCGCGATCGGTGTCGAGATCCCCAACGTCGACAAGGAAATGGTGTCGCTCGGCGACGTCCTGCGATCCGGCAAGGCTCGCAGCGACCACCACCCGATGGTCATCGGTCTCGGCAAGGACGTCGAGGGCGGCTACGTCGTGGCCAACCTCGCGAAGATGCCGCACCTCCTCGTGGCCGGTGCGACCGGCTCGGGCAAGTCGTCGTTCGTCAACTCGATGATCGGCTCGATCCTGATGCGTTCGACGCCTGAAGAGGTGCGCATGATCCTGGTCGACCCCAAGCGGGTCGAACTGACGGCGTACGAGGGCGTTCCGCACCTGATCACGCCGATCATCACCAACCCCAAGAAGGCCGCCGAGGCGCTCCAGTGGGTCGTACGCGAGATGGACATGCGTTACGACGACCTGGCCAACTTCGGCTACCGCCACATCGACGACTTCAACAAGGCTGTGCGTGCTGGCAAAGTGCAGCTGCCGCCTGGCAGCGAGCGCATTCTCGCGCCCTACCCGTACCTCCTCGTCGTCGTCGACGAGCTCGCCGACCTGATGATGGTTGCTCCGAGAGATGTCGAGGACTCGATCGTCCGCATCACCCAGCTCGCCCGCGCAGCCGGCATCCACCTGGTGCTAGCCACGCAGCGCCCGTCGGTCGACGTCGTCACGGGTCTGATCAAGGCAAACGTGCCCAGCCGCCTCGCGTTCGCGACGTCGTCGGTCACCGACAGCCGTGTCATCCTCGACCAGCCTGGCGCTGAGAAGCTCGTCGGCCAGGGTGACGGACTGTTCCTGCCGATGGGTCAGAACAAGGCCATGCGTATGCAGGGTGCCTGGATCACCGAGGCTGAGATCCACTCAATCGTCGAGCACTGCAAGAAGCAGCTGCAGCCGATCTATCGCGAGGACGTCACAGCTCCGGCGGCGGCTTCCAGGCGTGAGCTCGACGACGACATCGGCGACGACATGGACCTCGTCCTGCAGGCGATCGAGCTCTGCGTGACCACCCAGTTCGGCTCGACGTCGATGCTGCAGCGCAAGCTGCGCGTCGGCTTCGCGAAGGCCGGTCGTCTCATGGACATTCTCGAGAGCCGCGGCATCGTTGGCCCCAGCGAGGGCTCGAAGGCCCGCGACGTACTGATCAAGCCCGATGACCTCGATCAGGTCCTCGCGAGCATTCAAGCGGGTTGAGCATGAGCACAGGGCTTGAGCCGTTCGAGATCCGACGGCGGGTGAAGTTGTTCGCATTCCTTGGACTGCTGTGCCTGGCGCTCGCAGCCGGGTTCGGCTGGCTCGCGTACGACCGCAGCGAGCCGCTCCTGTGGGCTCCCGTCGCCGTGCTGGCGATCCTCGGGCTGTTCAACCTGCGTGGAACCCGTGATGCCCGGGCGCCCCTGTTCGTCGCAGATGACCACGGCGTACGCCTGCGCGGCCGCGAGGGCTGGGTTGGGCTGCTTTGGAGCGAAATGGCTGAGATCAGGATCGAGCGGAGGATTGGCCGCCACGATCCGCGGGTCAAGGTCGTCAGCAAGGACGGCACCCGTTTCTACACCTCACCGCTGGGTCTCGCGACCAACACGTCGCCGGGGGAGGCCGAAGTCCAGTTGGCGCGGCGCCGCCCCGCTGCCGCATACTGAGACGTCACCAGCGAGAGGGACCCATGGAAACGGCGCACCAGCCGAGCAGGCTCAACATTGCCAATGTGCTGACCGTTGCGCGCATCGCCGGAGTGCCGCTCTTCGGGTGGCTGTTGTTGACGCAGGACGGACAGTCGGTCGAGTTCCGACTCTGGTCGTGGGTCGCCTTCCTGCTTCTGATGGCCACCGACAAGATCGATGGAGATCTGGCGCGCAAGCACAACCTGATCACCAACTTCGGCAAGCTGGCCGATCCGATCGCCGACAAGGCTCTCACCGGCATGGCATTCGTCGGCCTTGCGATCATCTTCACGGACACACGGTTTGGCTGGCTCTTTTGGACCGTCACGATCATCGTGCTGGTCCGCGAGTGGGGCATCACCCTCATGCGGTTCGTGGTCAAGAAGTACGGCGTCATGCCGGCTGGCCAGAACGGCAAGATCAAGACGACGCTCCAGGCCGTCGCGATCGGTGGCTACCTGCTCCCGTTCGAGATCTGGGACAACACGATCTCCGACATCCTTCGCTGGATCACGCACGGCTTCATGGCCGCAGCGTTCTTCATCACCGTGAGCACCGCGGTCGCCTACGTACGCGATGCGCGCAAGCTGCGCCGTGACTCCAAAGCGGCAGCTCGTACATGAGCGAGCGCAGCGAGTGAACTATTGGGGCCGCAGTCACGCCGTGGCCTCCGTACCGTGCCTTTCATACGGAGGTTCGGCGTGAGCGTCGCCGATGAAGTCATCGGCGCACTTCGCAGGGCCGGTGCCACAGTGGCCACTGGCGAGTCGCTGACTGGCGGTCTGGTGTGCTCGACGCTGGTGAGCGTCGCCGGGGCTTCCGACGTGGTGCTTGGCGGTGTTGTCGCATACGCACCAGAGGCGAAGATCGAGCTCCTCGACGTCGACGCCGAGCTGATCGAGGATCGCGGCACTGTGGATCCCGATGTGGCGGCGCAGATGGCATTCGGCGCCCAGGAGCGTTTCAACGCCACCTACGGCGTGTCGACCACAGGTGTCGCTGGGCCTGGGGAGAGCGAAGGCAAGCCGGCGGGCACCGTGCACATTGCTATTGCTGGCCCTGACGGCGTACGCACGACCGCCCTGCAGCTCGACGGTGACCGACACGAAGTGCGCAACCAGACGGTCGACGCGCTGCTCGCGGAACTGGTCGCTAGGGTGAGGGAAGAAACCTGATCCACACAGGGTTGTAGGTTTGTATGACATTCAAGGGAGGTGCCCGATGACCGCAATGCGACAGCTGGTCGGCGAGGTCCTCCGTGCGCGCCGCATCTCGCAGGGGCTGACGCTCCGCGACGTGTCGGGCAAGGCCCGGGTCAGCCTCGGTTACATCTCCGAAGTTGAGCGTGGGCAGAAGGAGCCGAGCTCTGAGCTGCTCGCCGCCCTTGCCGCCGCACTCGAGGTTCCGCTGTCGAAGGTTCTGCTCGACGTCAGCTCGCTGCTCGAGGTCGAAGAAGCCGC
>JAKFCR010000301.1:0-3337 GCA_036676545.1 Aeromicrobium sp.
CGGAGCGTTGTAGCGTGACATGGGATCGGATTGTCTCCCGCTTGGCAAGGCACTGCTCCGGGCGCCCCGGTACAGCTCGCGCGGGGCGGACTCATGGGCAGGATTGTGCCACCGCCGCCGCCTCGCGGATCGCCAAATCGGGGGCGCCGCCGCTCTCAGCGAGAAGGCGCCGGCGCCGCGCCCGCCACCTTCGCGTCGACGACGCCGGGACTCTCCCTGGCCTGCGGGAAGCCCCGCGCAGGTCGTCGACGCCGGACTGCGGCCGCGCCACCCCCCCGCACGGGGGCCCGGGAATCGACGAGTCACAGGACAAAACTGTGATCCGGACAGGACGCCTCTGCGATGCCAAGTGCACCGTTTCACCCTGAACATGCCGATGTGCAGCAGGCCGTCCGTCAGAGCGTCCGGCAACCGTTCAGCCAGCAGGCTGAGATGGGTAGAGACCGGACGCGGAGACCGGGCCGACCGCTGGGCTACTGGAGTGCCACGTGAGCAAACGTCTTTGGTTCTCTATCCGCTTCGTGGCCCTCCACGACCTGCGCCCCTCGGAAATGGCGAGCGATGGTTCGACGAGCCCGAGGCTGACAGTCGGGAACGTTGAGACCTATGTCCCCCGGTACTCCATTCACTTCAACAGCGATCGCGGCGGCGGCTGGTACGACTGGGCCGAGTTCGCGGTCGATCTGAGTACCTTCATCGAGCCTGCCGATCGAAGCGTCAGGATCTCCTATGAAACCGATTACGGAACGAGTACCCGACTGAAGTGGAATTACGTTTCGGTGCCGGACGACTTCATCCTCCCAGGCGCGGTGATGCCGCCCGACACAGGAGCGGGTGACGATGACGGCCCCGACCTGGCTGATCCGTCACTGACCGAACTGCCGGCAGCGCTCCAGTTCGTGCTGGGGAACGGCGAGCACAGGAGTCCGACGCTTCTGCTCTCGCGAGACGCCGAGGGGCATGTGTTGTTCAGTGAAGCTGCGGGTGTGCTCAAGGACGTCGGGAAGGAGGTCTTGAAAGAGTACTTGTCGCAGGTCATGAAGCTCGCGTACACCGGCACTTTGGCGGCCGCATTTCCCCAAGTCGCGCTGGTGATGACCGCAGCGCACGTGTACGAAATGCTGGCGCCTGTGGTGGCCATCGCGATCGAGCGCGACCTGGAGCTGATGGGCCTTGCGGCGCCGGGAGCAAGCGATGACCTGGTGGCCCGCACGATCGCCGAGTTCGCGCTGGAGTTCGCCGCCGACGCAGCGACGCCGGGCGCCGACGTGTCGGCAAAGGAACTCTTCTTCCGCACCGGCCTGAAGACCATCGGCAGCTTCATCATTCGCGAGACCGGCTCTTCCATCGAGGTCGCGCTGCCTTCTCCGCAAACCAACATTGAAGGTGCGACGCTGTACGGAGGTGCAGAGAGAGACCTCGCGGTGGGCTCGCTGTACGGTGACGCCATTGCGGGCGGAGCCGGCCACGACGTCATCTACGGTATGGCGGGGGCTGATGACCTCGTTCCCGGCGAAGGCGGAGATTACGTCGATGGCGGCACTGGCAGCGATACGGTGACCTATCTCGCCGCTGCGGCGGGCGTGAACGTGGACCTGCGCCATGGATTGGCAGAAGATGGACACGCAAGCGTCGATCAACTGCTGAACGTCGAGAACGTCAGAGGTTCGCAATTCCGCGATTCGATCAACGGCAGCAGCATGCCAAATACGATCGAAGGTTTTGCAGGCGATGACCTTCTCACCGGCGGGGAAGGACGGGACACGTTCATCTTTCAAGGAGATCCGGGCACGGATCTGATCACCGATCTGTCGTCAGAAGACCAAATTCTGGTACGAGGCACAGTGCAGGCGATCACGGATGGTGATGGTTCCGCGGTCGCCGCCCATGCCGCCCAAGTGCGCGTCGGCGGCGGCATCACCACCATGTATCTCAACACTGATGGGGCGCCCGGCGTCGACCAAATCATCGCGCTGCAGGGGGCATTCGGGGCGAGCGAGTTCCGCTTGGACTCGACAGACCTGGCGGGCGCCACCACGATTCGACTTGCGCCGCCCGCTCCCCTAAGCGTGGCCGGCACTGCCCTGAATGACTATTTGCGCGGAGGGCCTGGCAATGACACTCTTCACGGGTTCGGAGGCGACGACGTGCTCGACGGCGGCAGTGGTTTCGATCTCCTCATCGGTGGCTCCGGGGTGGATACGGCACGCTTCGAGTTCGATCGTGGCGATTACGTTCTCTCCCGCAGCCCGCTGAACGGCGACATCGAGGTCATACGCAAAGGCGACATGTCGGGCTCGGACGTAGTGCGAGAGATGGAGCAACTCGAGTTTCGCGACCAGATCGTCAGCGCGGCAACCCTGCAGTACTGGGGCACCATTAGCGCCGACACCACTTCTGAAGATGCCGTCTACCGCTTCTTCAATACCGGCAACCAGTCGTTCTTCTACACCCACAGAGTCCTCGAGAAGGACAACATTCTCGACAGGAGCTCGCTTGGTCACAACAACGTAGACGAGTGGCCATACGTCTACCAAGGTCCAACCTTTGAGGCCGCTCATACATACGCTGGTTCGCTGCCGGTGCATCGATTCTTCAACACGCAGACCGGGCACCACTTCTTTACCGTGGATGCCGAGGAAGCCGAGGTCGTCAAGGCGAAGTCTGCTTCCGGCGAGTGGCCGTTCGCGTACGAGGGCACAGGCTTTCATGTCTACCCGATCTCCAGCCCCGGCTCCGAAGCCGTGCCGGTTCACCGGTTCTTCAGCAGCGTGCTCGATCGCCACATGTTCACGGCGAGCGACCTGGAGGTCGAAGCGGTAAAGGCCACGGGAGTGTGGACTTACGAAGGAATCGTTTTTTTCGGCGAGCGGATCGGGTAGTCACGGAGGCGCGGCAAGGAAGTCTGGTCACGTTGCGCCTCCGGCTGCCATGCGGGTGTAGCGCTGTCACCCGCCACGTCTCGGTGGTCGGTCACATTGGTGAATGTCGAGTTCCCTTGCACTCCGTCGCGAAATATCTCAGGGGGCTCACGCCGAAAGGTGTGGCCCCCCTTCTTTTCCGGGTGGCAGTTGCCACCGCCCGGCTCGGTGAGTGCTCCTACACCCTCTGTGACGCGGCACCGACAGTCACAAGCGCGGTCTGCCTACTCCCCCCGGCGGGACGGTATGCAAGGCTGGACCAATGGACGCTTCTCGCAAGGAGCGCGTCCGGCTCGAGGCAAGAGCGTTGCTCGCCCTCGGGTGGGTGCCCTCCCCTGACGAGCCGGGCTGGCTCTACCCCCTGCAGGCCGACATGCCCCCGGTCTCAGTGGATACTTTCGTCTGGGCCCTGATGC
>JAKFCR010000302.1:0-6172 GCA_036676545.1 Aeromicrobium sp.
TCTCGAGGTACAGGAAGCTGGCGTCAAGTCCACTGAGTCGATCCATGGTCGTATCCTAGATCTGCTAGAACCTGTTCTACGTGTCAGTGAAGTAACGCCGAGGGAGCCACAAATGTCACGCGGTTACGCACGCCGTCAGCTCGCGCTCGCTGCTCTCGCGGCCAATGCGATCCGCCCGCAGCGGAACGGCTGGTCCGCGATCCCGAGCTTCGCGTTCGGCTGGCCGACCAGCGAGCTGGCCCCTCACCTGCTCGGTATGGCTGCCGTCGACACCGCTGCAGAGCTGACCGTACGACGCGGCAAGGCGTCCCGTCTCGGTCTCCTCGCGGGTGCCGCCGCTGTCGGGATGCTGGGCTACTCAATCGCCGGCGCGCGACGTACCGGCACGGAGCTCGATGCGGCACTGCGCGAGAGCATCGGCGATGGCTACCTCGACGAGCTAGATCTCCCGGGCCCGGTCGATCTCCGACTGCCCCGCGGTTCTGTAGCCCGTCCGTTCAGCCTGCGCCAGCGCGATGTCGAAGTGCTCCGCAACGTCCCGTACACCGAAGGTGGTCGCAAGGCGCACCTCGACATCTACAAGCCGAAGGACCGCAATCTGAGCGACGCCCCGGTCCTGATCCAGGTCCACGGCGGCGCCTGGACCATCGGCAACAAGGAGCAGCAGGGCTTGCTCCTCATGAACCGGATGGCCCAGCAAGGTTGGGTCTGCGTCTCGGTCAACTACCGGCTCGCGCCGAAGTACAAGTTCCCGACCCAGATCGTCGACGTGAAGCGCGCGATCGCGTGGGTGCACGAGAACATCAAGGAGTACGGCGGCGACTCGTCATACGTCGTCATCACCGGCGGATCGGCTGGTGGCCACCTCGCCGCACTGGCGGCACTCACGCCCGGCCTTGCCGACTACCAGCCCGGGTTCGAAGAGGCTGACACCTCGATCTCGGCCTGCGTCCCGTTCTACGGCGTCTACGACCTCGCCGGCATCACCGAGGAGCGTGCGGCCGTCGAGATGCGAGACTCATTCCTCGGCCCCCGGGTGTTCGGCAGGGACCCGAAGACCCATCTCGAGGACTTCGTTCGAGCGTCACCGCTCTCCCACGTCGCCGAGCGCACCCCGGACTTCTTCATCATCCACGGCGCCAACGACACCATCGTGTCGGTAAATCAGGCCCGCTCGTTCGTGAAGGCACTCAAGGAGAAGACTGACGCGTCGATCACGTATGCCGAGCTGCCCGGCACCCAGCACGCATTCGAGGTGTTCTCATCCATACGCAGCCAGCACACCATCGCAGCGGTCGCGCGCTGGCTCCAATGGCACCGCGCCAAGACACAGAACACTTAGCTCGCCACTAGGCAACCGCTCAGAGCGGGGACGGCCGTCTCACGATGTCGAAACGGGGGCCACCTGCTCGAACTACTCAGATCTCGAATCGGTAGCCCAGGCCTGCTTCAGTGATGAGATGTCGTGGCCGGGATGGGTCGTGCTCGAGCTTGCGACGCAGCTGGGCGAGGTAGACGCGAAGGTAGTTGGTCTGCGACTCGTAGGCCGGACCCCAGACCTCGCGCAGCAGGTCTGCGCGGGTCACGAGGGTTCCCTTTCGGCGCACCAAAACCTCGAGCACATGCCACTCCGTTGGCGTGAGCCTGACATCGACTCCCGACCGCCTCACCCGTGCGGCTGCCAGGTCGATCACCAGCTCGCCGGCATCGACGACGGGTTCGTCATCTCTGGGTGCCGCCCGACGGGTTGCCGCCCTGAGACGAGCCATGAGTTCCTCGATCCCGAACGGCTTGCCGACGTAATCGTCAGCCCCGGCGTCGAGCGCGGCCACCTTGTCCGACTGGCCGTCTCGGGCGGACAGCACGATGATCGGCATCTGGCTCCACGTCCGCAACGACGTGATGACCTCGGTCCCGTCCATGTCGGGCAAGCCCAGGTCCAGCACGACAACATCCGGACGTGCTGAGGACGCGTCCCGTATGCCGGATGCTCCGTCGCGAGCGACCGTCACGTCATACCCGCGTGAGCGCAGTGTGATGGCAAGGGCGCGGGCCAGAGTCGAGTCATCCTCGACCAGTAACACCCGCGTCATGACGGTGCGACCAGAAGTCGGACAGTTACCGTCGTGCCACCGCCTGGAGTCTCGGCGGCATCCACCGTGCCACCCATGGCGGTGACCAGCCCGGCGACGATGGCCAGGCCCAGGCCGGCTCCCGTGCCGGCGCGATCCGATCCGGGATGGGCGGTGAAGGGTTGGGTAGACCGTGTCGCGGGCAGTCCCGGACCGTGATCGATCACCGAAACCTCGAGCGACCCTGACTCCTCGCGGGCCTTCACCTCGATCGCGCCGCCCGCGTGCCGCACGGCGTTGTCCAGCAGATTCGCCAGCACACGTTCGAGCAGACCCTCGTCCGCCGAAGCCAACGGAAGATCCTCTGGCACATCGATCGCCACGTCCGGTCGGTCGATCAGGAGCCGCGACACGACCTCGACGAGTGTCAACGACTCAAGGCGAACCAGCACCGCGCCCGCCTCGATCCGGCTCATGGCCAGCAGGTTGTCGATCAATGCCGTCAGCCGGTCCACCGAGTCATCCGCGGTTTCAAGGAGGTCGTCGCGATCGTCCTCGGTCCAGGAGCCCTCGCTCGTACGCAGGGCGGAGACCGCCGCCTTGATCACTGCAAGAGGCGTGCGCAAGTCATGCCCAACTGCGGCCAAAAGGGCGGTGCGTACGCGGTCGGCCTCGTCGAGCGCTGCAGCGCGCGACGCCTCACGCTCAAGGAGCCGCTCCTGCCACGACCGTTCGCTGGCGTCCGCGAGCGATCGCAATAGACGCAGATCATCAGCGAACGTTGGCGGTCCCCATGTCTCAAGGGTCGAGCCGCCAGCCGTCACGATCCGATGCGTGGGCTCGGAGCCCTGTCTCAATCCCACGGCCACCACGTCCGCCATGCCGTCCCAGGGTGTGAATACCACGCTGTCGAGGTCAAAAAGTTGCCTCGTCTCGTCCAGCACCGCCTCGACTGTCGTGGCACCCACCTTCGAGCGAGCCAGCCGTGACATGACCTCGGTTTCGGCCGATCGGCGTGCCGCAAGCGCGCGCGACCGGGCGCCGGCCTCGACCACCACGCTGACAAGCACCGCCACGACGACGAACACGAGCAACTGAGCCAATACGTCACCGCGATCGACAGAGAGCGTGTTGAACGGCTGGGTCAGGAACCAGTTCGCCAGCAGGAACGAGAGGACCGCGGCGACCAGCGCCGGAGCCAGTCCTCCGACCACCGCGACCCCGACGACCAAGAGGAAATATGCGGGGAGCACGGCGCCAAGGTCTTCGCCCCGCCACGGGAGGGCAATCAGAGTGCAGACCATGGGACCGGCCACCGACCCGACAAAGCCGGCTAGGCGCCGATGGGTGCCCAGGCCGGAGACGATCGGCGGCAGTCCACCGCTTTGCTCCATGCCGTCAGCGTCCCACAGGCGCTTGAGGTGCACGGTCGAGCAGCCAAGGAACGTTGGTCACCATGACTCCTGGCTCGAACAGCAGTCGTGCCTTGAGCCGCAGCGCGCTCTGGTTGTGCAGGAGGTTCTCCCACCAACGACCGACGATGTACTCCGGTATGAACACCGCGACCAGATCGCGAGGACTGTCCCGATGGAGCGTGCGGATGTGGGACAGCACAGGATGGGTCAGGTCACGGAACGGAGCGTCGAGGATCGTGAGCGGCACCGGGATCTCACGCGCTTCCCACGCCTCTATGAGTTCTTGTGTTTCCTCACTGGACGTCCGGACAGTCACAGCCGTCAGCGTGCTGGGCTCGGTCGCGCGGGCATAAGCGAGTGCGCGAAGAGTGGGCATATGAAGGTTGGACACGAGAACGATCGCGTGGACGCGGCTCGGCAGTGGGACGCCGCCCGGACTGGCGGCAAGCTCCCGAGCGACGCGGTCATAGTGCCGGCGTACGGCCGTCATCACGGCGAACAGAAGGGGCATGGCGATGACGACGATCCAGGCCCCGTGCGTGAACTTGGTGATCAGCACGATGACCAGGACCAGCATCGTGGTCGTGGCGCCGAGCGCATTGAGACCAAGGGAGCGGGCGAGTCTGCGGCGATCCGCCGGAGCCGTGACTGAGGGCCGCAGAGCCAACCAGTGACGCACCATTCCGGCTTGGCTGAGCGTGAAGGCGGCGAACACGCCGATGATGTACAGCTGGATCAGCCGGGTCGTGTTGGCGTCGAAGAACCACAGCAACCCGATCGACAAGGCGGCCAGAATCACCACACCGTTGGAGAACACCAGGCGATCGCCGCGGCGCGACATCTGTCGCGGCAGGAACCGGTCGTTCGCCAGGATCGACGCGAGGATGGGGAAGCCGTTGAACGCGGTGTTCGCCGCCATGATCAGGATCGCCGCCGTGAATGCCTGCACGGCATAGAAGCCCAGGGAGTCCAGGCCGAACACTGCGCCGGCGACCTGCGCAATGACGGTCTTTTGCTCGTATCCGTCGGGCGCACCGACCAGTTGTGACGCGTCGTGAGCAACATGCACCTTCGTGATCAGCGCCAACGCGGTAATGCCCACAAAGATGACGATCGTCAGACCGCCCATGATCGCCAGCGTCGCCGCCGCATTGCGGCTGGACGGCTTCCGGAAGCTCGGTACGCCGTTGCTCACGGCCTCCACGCCGGTGAGGGCGGTGCAACCCGACGCGAACGCTCGCAGGAGCAAAAGTGCGAGCAGCAGACCTGAGAAATCTCCGGTCGGCTGAACGCTGATACTGGCTGATTCTGCACGGGGCGCGTCGCCGGTGGCTGTAGACCAGAGTCCGACCGCAATCATCAGGAACATGCAGGCGATGAACCCGTACGTCGGGATCGCGAAGTAGGTACCCGACTCCTTGACGCCTCGCAGGTTCATCAACGCGAGGACTGCAACGAACCCGCTAGACAGCAGGACCGTGTGAGGGCCCAGAGCAGGGAAGGCCGAGGCGATGTTCGACACGCCCGCCGCAACCGAGACCGCCACCGTCAGGACGTAGTCAACGAGCAATGCGCTGGCCGCGACAAGTGACGCGTTGCGACCCAGATTGTCTCGGCTGACGGTGTAAGCACCTCCACCGTTGGGGTAGGCACGGCACGTCTCCCGGTAGGACAGGATCACGATCGTCAACAACGCCACGACAGCAAGCGCGACCCAGGGCGAAAGGTGCAACAGGGCCAACCCTCCGAGGCTCAGCACAAGCAGGATCTCCTCCGTCGCGTATGCATTGGAGGACAGCGGATCGCTGCAGAAGATCGGAAGTGCCAACCGTTTGGGCAGCAACGTCTCTTCCATACGGGCAGAGCTGAGCGGACGACCTACGAGCAGGCGCTTGGTGATGGAGGTGTTCACAAATCCATCGAACGCCCGAAATCTGTGATCAGGCGTTTCGTTGACGGATCCTTGACACCGCTCGACATTGACACGGCGTCAGGCTGCGCTCTGATCACTGTCTTGCGTGACTTCGCGCGCTGGCTCCGGTGGCACCGCGCCAAGTCGCAATCCATTGCCTAGCAGCGGTCCGAGGGGCATTCTGGCCTCATGAAGACGATCGAGCTCGACCTAGAGCGCGTGATCCAGGCGCCCATCGACCAGGTCTTCGCACGACTCGTCGACGTCGAGGGACACAACGACTGGATGCCCAAGAAGGGCACCATGCTGAAGCACACGAAGCAGACCTCTCCCGGTGAGCCTCGGGTCGGCACGACTTACATCGACGAGACGACCCAGGGAGCCATCCCCGGGGAGATCCTCGAGCTGGAGGCGCCGCACAAGCTGGTCCATCACTGGTGGGAGAAGTCGAAGTCGGGCAAGCTCAAGTACGAAGGCTGGCCGAGCTACGAGCTGGAGCCGGCAGGCGACAACAGCACTCTCGTCCGCCACCACGGCAAGCTCACGATGTATGGCATGTACGTCGTGATGGCACCGATCTTCCGACGGTTCGCGATCAAGGAACGCACCGTAACGATCGACGCGCTCAAGGCTTCGTTCGAGAAGAGCGGCCCGGCAACTGCGCGGTAGCGAGTCCAGAGAAACGCACAGGCTGATACTGGGTGGATGCCCGTACGTCTGCACCACATCGTGATCGACGCCCACGATCTTCCGACGCTCGCTGCGTTCTGGGC
>JAKFCR010000303.1:0-3679 GCA_036676545.1 Aeromicrobium sp.
GCGATCGGCGGGGGAGTGCGGCACGTCTATGACAAGCAACATCTCTGTGGCCAGGAGCAGAACTACTTCGCCCCGGGTGAGCACGGTGTCGTGCTCGAGGTGGACGGATGGATGGTCGGCCTCGCGATTTGCTACGACGGCTGCTTCCCGGAGCATGCACGTGCCGCGGCCGATGCTGGCGCGGAGATCTATGCCGCGCCGATCGCGTACTTCGAGGGCAGTGAGCACCGTCGCGATGTCTACTACGCAGCCAGGGCAGTCGACAACGGCATCTACGCCGTGACGAGCGGCCTGGCGGGAGAGTGTGCCGGTGTCACGTTCGTCGGCGGCAGCGCCGTGTACGACCCGGAAGCGCGTACGGTCGCGGCGGTTGAGCCCGGCGCGTACGGCATGGCGATCGCGACGATCGAGAAGGCTGAGATCGAGCGGACACGCAAGGCGCACCCGATGCACGCCGAGCGCCGCGACGTCAGCGCCGTGAAGGTCGTCCATCTCACATAGGCCCCGCTCGCCAAGGCCCGCAGATGTGACCTAACATTGGTGAGCCTTGCCTTACAAAGGGCAACCTGAGCAGATGGATCCTCAATGACTTCACGACTCTCACTCCCGGCAGCTGGCGTGCTGACGCTGGCCGCGCTCACACTCTCGGCTTGCGCGTCGGACGACACTGCGTCCGGAGCCCTCACCGTCAAGGCCTCGGACTCCTCCTGCAAGATCTCGTCGACCAAGCTCGAGGCTGGACCGTCGACTTTCAAGGTCACCAACGGCGGCAGCAAGGTCACCGAGTTCTACGTGTACGCCGAGGGTGACCGCATCATGGGCGAGGTCGAGAACGTCGGCCCCGGCCTCTCGCGCGACCTCGTAGTGGACCTGCCCAAGGGCACGTACGAAGGCGCCTGCAAGCCCGGCATGATCGGCGACGGCATTCGCGAGACGCTGACCGTGACAGGCGAGCCAGCCAAGAAGCTCTCGGATTCCCAGGAGCTCACGGCCGCCGCTGACAGCTACGAGCGTTACGTGAAGTCGCAGTCCGACGCGCTGATCGTCAAGACCGAAGAGTTCGTCACGGCGGTCAAGGCTGGCAACGTCGACGAAGCCAAGAAGCTGTTCCCGATCGCACGCACCTACTGGGAGCGCATCGAGCCTGTTGCCGAGAAGTTCGGTGACCTCGACCCGATCACTGACGGCCGTGAGCCCGACGCGATCGCCGAAGGTGTCGACTTCACCGGTTGGCACCGCATCGAGAAGCAGCTCTGGGTGTCCAACAACACCAAGGGCATGGACAAGTACGCCGACCAGCTCCTCGCCAACGTCAAGGAGATCGTCAAGCTCGGTCAGGACGCCCCTCTGACGGCGCTCGAGCTCGCTCAGGGCTCGAAGGCGCTCCTTGACGAGGTCGCAACCGGCAAGATCACCGGCGAAGAGGACGAGTTCAGCCACACCGACCTCTGGGACTTCAAGGCCAACATCGAGGGTTCACAGGCGGCCATCGCTTCGCTGCGCCCCGTCCTCGAGGCTCGGGATCCCGCGCTGGTCAAGGATCTGGATGCCAAGTTCAAGGCGCTCGACGTCGAGCTCAACCAGCACCAGGACAAGACGACTGGTGACTGGAAGTTCTACGACGAGCTCACGAAGGATCAGATCAGGAAGCTCTCGGATGCGGTGGGAGCCTTGGGTGAGCCCATCAGCAAGGTTGCGGCCGTTGTCGCAGCCTCTGCCTGAGACGCTGCGTCCCTGAGAGAATCGGCAGAGTGACAACAGACAACACCACCTCCGAATCCGGCCTCTCCCGCAGGAAGCTGCTGGGGGCGGCTGGGCTCGGTGCGTTGGCTGCGGGTGCTGTCGGTGCGGGTGCTGGCTACGCCATCGGCGACAAGCCGGTCGAGGTCGTGCCCGACGCTGACGCTCTGCCGATCCCTTTCGAGGGCAAGCACCAGGCCGGCATCGTCACACCGGCACAGGATCGCCTCTACTTCGCAGCGCTCGACCTGACGACAGAGAGCCGCGGCGACCTGATCCTGCTCCTCAAGGAGTGGACCGCAGCTGCGCGCAAGATGACGCAGGGCAACGATGTCGGCGAGTTCGGCGCAGTCGCTGGATCTCCGTTCGCACCGCCGGAGGACACCGGCGAAGCGCTGGGTCTGCCACCGTCGGGTCTGACAATCACGATTGGCTTCGGCCGCGGCATGTTCGTCGACGACAAGGGCAAGCCTCGGTTCGGCCTCGATGGCAAGCTGCCGGATCGTCTCAAGGACCTGCCGCTGTTCTCCGGCGACCGGCTCGACGACGCGCTGTGTGGGGGCGACCTGGCGATCCAGGCCTGCGCCAACGACCCACAGGTTGCCGTTCACGCCGTACGCAACCTCGTACGCATCGCGTTCGGTCGTGCATCGGTCCGCTACTCGCAGATGGGGTTCGGGCGTACGTCATCGACGTCATCGGCCCAGGTCACAGCCCGCAACATGCTCGGGTTCAAGGACGGCACGGCCAACATCAAGGCTGAGGATGCCAAGGACCTCGAAAAGTTCGTCTGGGTACCTGAAGGCGACGGGCCCGACTGGATGGTCAACGGCTCGTATCTCGTGACCCGCAAGATCGACATGCGCATCGAGATCTGGGATCGCGAACCGCTCGAGGGTCAGGAAGCGATCATCGGCCGCACCAAGGGCTCGGGCGGTCCGCTCTCGGGTGGCGATGAGTTCGACGAGCTCGACTTCAAGGCCAAGGGTGCTGATGGAGAGCTCGCGATCGGCAAGGTGGCGCACGTACGTCTTGCGCATCCCGACTTCAACAAGGGCGCCAAGCTGCTGCGCCGTGGCTACAACTTCGTTGACGGATCCAATGGGCTCGGCCAGCTCTCAGCGGGTCTGTTCTTCATCGCTTATCAGCGTGATCCGGAGAAGCAGTTCGTCGAGATCCAGCGCAACCTTGCGGGCAAGCTCAACGACGTGCTCAACGAATACATCGTGCACGTCGGATCGGGATTGTTCGCCTGCCCGCCCGGTGTGACGACCGAGGGTTACTGGGGCGAGAGGCTGTTCGCGTAGTCGCCAGGGCATACCAGCGGTATGCTCGCCCTTATGTCTGTTGCAGAAGCCGCACCAAAAACCACTTCTTCGCCGGTCACGCCTGAGCGAGTTGCCGAGCTCACCGCGCTGATCCGTACCACCTCGGGCGAGACGCGTACGACGATCTCGCCGCTCAACGGTGAGCCCGTTGCAGAGATCCCCGTCTCGAGCGTCCCCGACGTCGAGGCGGCATTTGCCGCTGCTCGCTCCGCCCAGGAGGCGTGGTCCAAGACGTCACTGAGGGAGCGCAAGAAGGCGCTGCTTCGCCTGCACGACCTCGTGCTGGAGCACCAGGACGAGCTGATGGACCTGATCCAGATCGAGTCGGGCAAGAGCCGGGCGCACGCGTTCGACGAGGTCGCGCACGTCGCCCTGACGGCCCGCTTCTACGCTCGCCGCCTCAAGAAGCAGCTCAAGCCCCAGCGCCGCAACGGTGCCCTGCCGCTGCTGACCAGAGTCACGGTGATCCCGCAGCCCAAGGGCGTCGTCGGGCTGATCAGCCCGTGGAACTACCCACTGACCATGGCCGTCTCCGACGGCATCCCCGCCATCGCCGCGGGCAACGCCATCGTGCACAAGCCCGACAGCCAGAGCCCGCTGATCGCGCTCGC
>JAKFCR010000304.1:0-5520 GCA_036676545.1 Aeromicrobium sp.
AGATGTTGTCGGGCTGGTCGATCACCGCGATACCGAAGTCCGCAGCCAGACCGATGATCAGGACGTTCAGGATCGTGCCGATACCGGGCTTCTGCCGCAACGGGATCCACAGCAGGAGCACCACAGCCCCCACGGCGATGACGACCTGACCGAAGGATAACGGCACCTGCTTGGCCAGCCCCTCGTGGAACACGTCCCACGGATCCAGGCCGAGGGTCGACTCGACCATCATCGCCATCGTGAAGCCGTAGAGGAAAAGCCCCGCGATGAGTCGTGTGAGTCGCTCGGCCATGCCGCTCATCAGACCACGCTGCGATAGCCGAGTGCTTCGCGGGCCTCATCATGGTGACTTCGCGGCGGCGGCAACTTTCCATACCCGTCGCTGCGGAGCACGCGAACGAGCTGCACAGCAACGGCGACGAACGCTGCGACGAATGCAAGGACGAGCAGGATCTGGTTCATGTATCCAGATTCCTTCAAATTGGTCTGGAACTAAATAGCCAATTGTGAAACAGTGGCCCTGTGGCTCCTACTCTTTCCGCCTCTCGCCTCGCGAATCTGCTCGGCCAGAGCGACTCAATTGGCCCTGCATACCGTGACCTTGCCGACCGGATACGACTTCTCGTGATCGACGGTCGAGTGCCAGATGGCAGCCGTCTGCCGTCCGAGCGAGCGCTGGCGGTCGCTCTGGGCGTCAGCCGTACGACGACAACTCGCGTTTACGCAGAGCTGCGCGACACCGGCCTCCTGCACTCTCGCCAAGGGTCCGGCAGCATCGTGCGACTGCCACTGTCGGCCTCCAACGCGAGCAGTCTGATCGTCAACGCTCCCGATACCGACACCATCGCGATGACCTTCTCCGCACCCGTTGGCCCTCCGGGTCTGGCCAGAGCGTTCGAGGCCGCGGCCGCGAAGCTGCCTGGTCTGCTGGCGACAACGGGCTATCTCCCCGACGGCCTGCCCGCACTCCGCGAGATCATCGCGCAGCGCTACACGGATCGCAGCTTGCCGACCGATCCTGGCCAAATTGTGGTGACGAGCGGGGCTCAGGGAGCGATCTCACTGCTCGGCCGTGTCCTCGTTCAGCCCGGAAACCGCGTCATCGTTGAGGGGACGAGCTGGCCCCATGCGCCGGAGTCGCTCGTCGCTGCTGGCGCTCGACTGACCTCAATGCCCGTCGGCGAGACCCCGTGGGACCCGGAGGCACTTTCAGCCGCGGTACGGAGCGCGTCTCACCAGGTGGCGTACATCATCCCCGACTTCCACAATCCGACCGGCGCTGTGATGACTGACGCGGAGCGCGGAGCCTGGGCGCACGAGCTTCGCCGTCACGACATCGTGCCGGTCGTCGACGAATCCTTGCGCGACGTCAATCTCGATGGCATCGAGCTGCCCCCCTCTTTCGGGACATACGACGACCGCTCAGTCATTGTCGACTCGACGTCAAAGACTTTGTGGGGTGGGCTGCGGGTTGGCTGGGCCCGCGTGCCGCACGAGCTGGTGCTTCCTCTCGTCCAGGCACGCATGAACCAGGACCTGGGTACGGCTGGCTTCGAGCAGCTGGTGGTCGCCGAGCTGTTGACCGAGGGAGGTCAGACCGCGGCTGCCGGTCGCGCCCGACTCCGTGCCAACCGGGATCATCTCCTCAGCGAGCTCGCCGCATCCCTGCCCGAAATCATCGCGCCCTGCCCCGGCGGCGGCTCGAGCCTGTGGGTGACGCTGCCCGAACGTATGTCGTCCCGCCTGGTGGCGTCGGCTGCACGCCACGGATTGACCCTCACACCCGGGCCGCGGTTCTTCACCAGCCCAGTCCCTGCGAGCGAGCGCCACCTTCGGTTGCCGTTCATGCCCGACCTCGACACCTTGAGCGAGGCGGTCGTACGCCTGCGACGCGCCTATGACGAGGTGACCGGTGCAGCCGAGTCCGCCTCCGCTAGTGGCGATGCCTCCTCCTCCGGCACGTTGGAGCTCATCGCATAAATCTTGATCAGCGAGCGGCTTGGCCGTCGACGTAGTCGGCGTCCTGCTGCTTCCACGAGAAGTGCGAGCGGAGCACCTTGCCGGTTGCCTCGATCGAGTGGCCGGCTTCCTTCTCACGCAGCTCGAGAAATTCCTTGCCACCGTTGTCCTGGTCACCGATGAAGCGGGTGGCGAACGTGCCGTCCTGGATCTCGGCGAGGACCGACTGCATACGCTCCTTGACCGACGCATCGATGATGCGCGGGCCCGAGACGTAGTCGCCGTATTCGGCCGTGTCAGAGACGCTCCAACGCTGCTTGGCGATGCCGCCCTCCCACATGAGGTCGACGATCAGCTTGAGCTCGTGCAGCACCTCGAAGTAGGCGATCTCCGGCTGGTAACCAGCCTCGGTCAGCGTCTCGAAGCCGGCCTGGACGAGGTGCGAAACGCCACCGCAGAGCACGGCCTGCTCGCCGAAGAGATCCGTCTCGGTCTCCTCGGTGAAGGTCGTCTTGATGACGCCGGCGCGCGTACCGCCGATGGCCTTCGCGTATGAGAGCGCGAGGTCCCATGCCTTGCCGCTGGCGTCCTGCTCGACCGCGACGATGTCGGGGATTCCGCGACCTGCGACGAACTCGCGACGCACGGTGTGGCCGGGAGCCTTCGGAGCGACGAGGAGAACGTCGACGCCCGCCGGCGGCTCGATGTAGCCGAAGCGGATGTTGAAGCCGTGACCGAAGACCAGGGCGTCGCCCTCAACCAGGTTGGGCGCGATCGACTCGGCGTAAATGTGGCGCTGGAACTGGTCGGGGGCCAACACGACGGTGACGTCGGCTTCCTCGACAGCCTCGGCGACCGAGAGGACGCGGAGGCCCTCTGCTTCAGCCTTGGCCTTGCTCTTGGAGCCCTCGGCCAGACCGACACGGACGTCGACGCCGGAGTCGCGCAGGTTGAGCGCGTGCGCATGACCCTGGCTTCCGTAGCCGATGACCGCCACGTGGCGTCCTTGGATGATGCTCAGGTCTGCGTCGTCGTCGTAAAACAGTTCAGCCACTGGGGTTCTTCTCCTTGAAGCGGTTTGAGTGTTGGGTTTGGCTAGTCAGACTGCCTGCGAGCCGGGAACGGTACGCAGGGTGCGGTCGGTGATGGAACGGGATCCGCGGCCGATCGCCACACGCCCCGACTGTGCGATCTCTCGGATCCCGAACGGCTCGAGGACGTTGAGCATCGCGGTGAGCTTCCCGGAGTCGCCAGTTGCCTCGATCGTCACCGCATCGGTGGCGACGTCGACAACCTTGGCGCGGAACAGCTGCACGGTCTCGAGCACCTGCCCACGGGTCTGGGCGTCCGTACGAACCTTGATCAGCATGAGCTCGCGCTCAACTGCCGTGCTCGAGTCGAGCTCGACGATCTTGAGAACGTTGACGAGCTTGTTGAGCTGTTTGGTGACCTGCTCAAGGGGAAGCTCGTCGACGTTCACGACAATCGTCATGCGCGAGATCTCGGGGATCTCAGTCGGACCGACAGCGAGCGAATCGATGTTGAAGCCGCGACGCATGAACAAGCTCGAGACGCGCGCGAGAACACCCGGGGTATTTTCGACGAGCACGCTGAGAGTGTGGCGTGACATCAGATCATCTCCTCCTCGTCGAACTCCGGAGCCATGTCGCGAGCGATCTGGATCGCGTCGTTGCTGGTTCCGGCGTGGACCATCGGCCAGACCATTGCGTCGCGCTCGACCACGAAGTCGATCACAACCGGTCGATCGGTGATCGCCATGGCCTTCTCGATCGTGGCATCCAGGTCGGCCTCGTTGTCGCAGCGCAGACCGACACAGCCGTATGCGTCCGCGAGCTTGACGAAGTCAGGGATGCGACGAGCGCCGATGTCCTCCGGACCGGTGTTGAGGTCGGTGTTGGAGTAGCGACCGTCGTACAGCAGCGTCTGCCACTGGCGCACCATGCCGAGCGATGAGTTGTTGATGACCGCGACCTTGATCGGGATGCCCTCGATCGCGCAGGTCGCCAGCTCCTGATTGGTCATCTGGAAGCAGCCGTCACCATCGATGGCCCAGATCACAGCATCGGGAAGGCCAACTTGCGCGCCCATTGCAGCGGGAACGGCGTAGCCCATCGTGCCGAGGCCACCGGAGTTGAGCCACTGACGCGGGCGCTCGAAGTCGACGTAGTGAGCGGCCCACATCTGGTGCTGGCCGACGCCGGCGGTGTAGGTCGCGTTGGGGCCGGCGATCGCGCTGATGCGCTCGATGACCTGCTGCGGTGCGAGACCCTTCTCGGGCTTGTCGTAACCGACGGGGTACTTCGCCTTCACAGCGAGCATCTGCGCCTTCCACGCACTGCACTCGACCGTGAGCTTGTCCTCGGCGGTCTGCTTCTGCAGCATCGTGATCAGGTCGGCTATGACCTCGCGGCAGTCACCCACGATCGGGACATCTGCCGCTCGGTTCTTGGAGATCTCGGCGGGGTCGATGTCGGCGTGGATGACCTTGGCGCCAGGCGCGAACGAGTCGAGCTTGCCTGTCACCCGATCATCGAAGCGCGCACCGAGCGAGATCAGCAGATCGCTCTTCTGCAGTGCGCCAACAGCGGCAACGGAACCGTGCATACCGGGCATGCCGAGGTGCAGCTCGTGCGAATCGGGGAACGCTCCACGGGCCATCAAGGTCGTCACAACGGGAATCTGGGTCAGCTCGGCGAGAACCTTCAGCTCTTCCCACGCCTCCGCCTTGATCACGCCGCCACCGACGTACAGGACCGGGCGCTCGGACTCGGCGATCAGGCGCGCGGCTTCGCGGACCTGCTTGCCGTGCGGACGCGTGGTTGGACGATAGCCGGGCAGAGCGAGCTCGCTCGGCCAGTTGTAGGTCGTCTGCGCCTGCAACGCATCCTTCGAGATGTCGACGAGGACCGGGCCGGGACGACCCGTGCTGGCGATGTGGAACGCCTCGGCGATGACACGCGGGATCTCGTCGGCGTCGATCACGAGGAAGCTGTGCTTGGTGATCGGCATGGTGATGCCGCGGATGTCAGCTTCCTGGAAGGCGTCCGAGCCGATCGCGCCGCTCGGGACCTGTCCGGTGATCGCAACGATCGGCACCGAGTCCATGTGCGCGTCAGCGATGGCCGTGACCAAGTTGGTCGCGCCGGGACCCGACGTCGCCATGCAGACGCCGACGCGGCCGGTGACCTGCGCATAGCCCTGAGCTGCGTGACCGGCACCCTGCTCGTGTCGTACGAGGATGTGGCGGATCTGCTTCGAGTCGAAGAGCGGGTCGTACGCAGGCAGGATCGCGCCGCCTGGAATGCCGAAGATCGTGTCGACCCCGGCCTGCTCCAGAGCCCGCACGAGGCTCTGCGCCCCGGTGAGCGTCTCGGTCATGAGTTCATCCTTCTGTCCATTTCAGTATGCCCGTGGCTTGTCGGTGAGTTCGCATAAAAAAATCCCTCGGCCGTGAGGCATTCGAGGGAGACGCGGGGCCGATCAGGCCATCGCGTCAGTCATCTACTACGAGAATTTCCACGTTCACGCTGATCAGTCTCG
>JAKFCR010000305.1:0-1946 GCA_036676545.1 Aeromicrobium sp.
CATGGACATCGAGATCGGCACCGCCAAGCGCGGTCGGCGGGCCTATTCGTTCGACGACATCGCGATCGTGCCGAGCCGTCGTACGCGCGATCCGCAAGAGGTCTCGACCGCATGGCAGATCGATGCCTACCGCTTCGAGCTCCCGTTGATCGCAGCCCCGATGGACTCGGTCATGAGTCCGGACACGGCGATTGCCCTCGGCAAGCACGGTGGCCTCGGCGTACTCGACCTCGAAGGTCTCTGGACGCGCTATGAGGACCCCGAGAAGCTGCTCGACGAGCTCGCCAATGGCCCGGCAGACACCAAGCGCCTCCAAGAGATATACGCCGAGCCGATCAAGGCTGAGCTGATCAAGGCCCGGCTGCAGCAGGTACGCGACTCGGGTGTGACGGTCGCCGGAGCCTTGTCGCCGCAGCGCACCAAGCAGTTCGCCTCGACTGTTGTCGAGGCCGGCGTCGACCTGTTCGTCATCCGCGGAACGACGGTGTCGGCGGAGCACGTCTCAGGCAGCGCGGAGCCGCTCAACCTGAAGGAATTCATCTACGAGCTCGACGTGCCGGTCATCGTCGGTGGCTGCGCGACCTATCAGGCAGCGCTGCACCTCATGCGTACCGGCGCTGCTGGCGTGCTCGTCGGCTTCGGCGGTGGAGCTGCGCATACGACGCGCTCGGTGCTGGGCATCTCGGTGCCGATGGCATCAGCTGTCGCAGACGTTGCCGCCGCGCGACGTGACTACCTCGACGAGTCAGGCGGCCGCTACGTCCACGTCATTGCAGATGGCTCGATCGGCCGCAGTGGCGACATCGCCAAAGCCATCGCCTGTGGAGCAGACGCCGTGATGATCGGCTCGCCCTTTGCCCGCGCCGCAGAGGCTCCCGGCCGAGGCGTGCACTGGGGTGCTGAGGCTTGGCATGCCGAGCTGCCGCGTGGTGAGCGCGTCGAGATCGGTACGGTCGGCGACCTGCAGTCGGTGCTGTTCGGCCCATCCTCGGTGCCCGACGGAACGATGAACCTGATCGGTGCCCTGCGCCGCGCCATGGCCACCACCGGTTACAGCGACCTCAAGGAGTTCCAGCGGGTCGAGGTCGTCGTCGGTTGATCGCTCCCGCGAGGGTCGAGTGGAACGACGCAGACGCCGTACGGCTGCGTGACGCCATGCAGGCCGAGATCCGCGGGATGTACGCCGATGACCCGACGTCGCAGAACCGCGACGGCCGACTCGAGATCGATCCCGAGTCGATCGTGTTCACCGCCGTGATCCGCGACGCTGACGAACCGATCGCTCACGTCGCGCTGCGGCGTCTGGGCGATGACCTGGAGATCAAGCGGATGTACGTCGTACCTGAGCGGCGTGGTGGCGATCTCGCTGAACGGCTGCTCGCCGAGGTCGAACGCGAGGCCAGATCGTTGGGTGCTCCTCGGCTGATCCTGCATACCGGCGCACGGCAGCAAGCGGCCTTGGCGTTCTACGAGCGCCACGGCTACACGCCGATCGAGGTCTACCCGCCATATGAGCAGCTGGCCTACTCGGTGTGCTTCGAGAAGGTGCTGGCATGAGGATCGCCACAGGTCAGTACGAGTCGATTGCCGGTGACATCGATGCCAACGTGTCGACCGCGCTCGACGCCATCGCTGCTGCCGACGGGGCGCGCATCCTGGTCATGCCGGAGCTCTTCCTCACCGGATACGCGATGCCGCCGACTGTGGTCGACGTTGACGACCCGCGCCTCACGGCTCTCGACGAGGCGGCGACGGCCGCAGGGACATTGCTGCTGATCGGCGCCGCGATCCCCGGGCCGGACCGCCCGACGATCAGCATCCTCGCGATCGGCGGGGGAGTGCGGCACGTCTATGACAAGCAACATCTCTGTGGCCAGGAGCAGAACTACTTCGCCCCGGGTGAGCACGGTGTCGTGCTCGAGGTGGACGGATGGATGGTCGGCCTC
>JAKFCR010000306.1:0-17379 GCA_036676545.1 Aeromicrobium sp.
TAGCGTGAACTCATGATCGACTACGGACAGTTCTGCACCGTCGCTCGCGGAGCGGAGGTGCTGTGCGACCGGTGGACTCCGCTCGTCGTACGCGAGCTCCTCTGCGGGAGCACTCAGTTCAACGACATCCGCCGCGGTGTCCCCCGGATGTCGCCGGCTCTGTTGTCCACCCGACTCAAGACGCTGGAGGAGTTCGGCGTCATCGTTCGTCACGTCGACGGGCGCCACACCTCGTACGAGCTCACCGCCGCGGGCGAAGAGCTTCGGCCCATCGTGCTGGCGATGGGGCACTGGGGAGCGCGATGGATCGGGAGCCGGCTGCGCCCCGACCAGCTCGATGCCGGCTTCCTGATGTGGGACGTACGCCGCTTCGTCCAGCTCAAGGAATTCCCAGCCCACCGCGTCGTCGTTCACTTTCACTTCCCGGATGCGGCGACGCGCGAACGTCACTGGTGGTTGGTCGTCGAGGACGGTGTCGCCGACCTGTGCCGCGACGATCCCGGCCACGATCTCACCCTCGAGGTTCGCTCCTCGGTACGCGCCCTGACAGACGTCTGGAGCGGGGACGCAAGTGCCAGCGAATTGGTAAGTCGTGGGGACATCCGCGTCGTCGGTCCAGCCCGGGACGCCGACCGTTTGTGGACCTGGCTTGGCACCAGCGCCTTCGCTCCGACGCGCATGCAGGTGCGAGCCGGCTGAATCAGGCGGCCGGGATCGGCGTGAATACCTCAGGCAGGCTCTCGGGCAGACCAGGCCGAGACCACAGGAAGCCTTGACCGAAATCGCAACCCAAATCGGTGACCACCTGCTGCTGCTCGATCTGCTCGACGCCTTCTGCGATGGTCCGCAGGCCGAACGAACGGGCAAGCTCGATGATCCCGCGCACAATGGCGCGATCATCCTCGCTTTCGTGGATGTGCTCGACGAACTCTTGGTCGATCTTGAGGATCTGAACGGGGAACCGCTTGAGATAGTCGAGCGAGGCATACCCCGTGCCAAAGTCGTCAAGAGCCAACCTCACACCGATCTCCTCGAGCTGTCGAAGTTGGTCGATCGCCATCACCGGGTCGGCAAGGTCGCTCGTCTCGGTGAGCTCGAGCACCAATCGGTCGGGCGACAGACCGGACGAGGTGAGCGCCCGCTTGACACTGTCTGCCAATCGCGGCTGTTGAAGCTGCTTCGGCGAGACGTTGATGCTCATGGACATGCCATCAGCAAGGTCAGCCGCCGCAGCACACGCCGCGTTGATGACCCAGGTGCCGATTGCGGGCATGTATCCGCTGACCTCGGCGAGGTCGATGAACTCTGCCGCTGCCAGCAGGCCGCGCTCTGGATGTTGCCACCGGATCAACGCCTCCACCCCCAGGCACTGCTCGGTCTGCAGATCGACGATCGGCTGGAAGTGCAACACGAATTCGTCCTGCGCAAGAGCCCGGTCGATCGCGCCGCGTGCCACTGATCGCGACTCTGCGAGGTCGCGCATCTGGGGCTCGTACACGCGATGGAAATCAGTCTCGCTTGCCTTAGCTGCGTACATCGCGACGTCCGCCTCGGCCAACAACTGGTCCGTTGTCTCCTGCCGACCAGTCGACGGCGCCACACCGATGCTGAAGTGGGTGACGAGCTCGGCACCGGCCACCTCCACCGGGCGGCTCGTAGCGACCTGGATGCGTTCGATCGCGCTCAATGCTTCCTCCAACGTCGTGTCCTCGAAGAGGATGGCGAACTCGTCGCCGCCGAACCGCGCCACCACGTCCTCGGGCCGCAGGCATTCGACCAGTCGCTCACTCATCTCACGGAGCAGTTCGTCACCCGCACCATGTCCGTACGTGTCGTTGACCGCCTTGAAGTCATCAAGGTCGAGGAAGCAGGCAACCAGCGGGCGGGGGTCGCGCCTATTGATGGCCTGGTGGGCGCGCTCAAGGAAATGTGCTCGATTGGGCAGTCCGGTGAGGCTGTCGTGCAGCGCTCGTTCACGGAGCTCGTCCTCCAGCAAACGGCGATCCGTGATGTCACGACTGTTGAGTACCAGCGCTGCCACAGCGGGATCCTCGAGCAGGTCGGTGACGACAGTCTCGGCATAGAGGTACGAGCCGTTGGCGTGCAGGAAACGACACTCGACCCGGGTGTCGTTGTGGAGACGGGCTCGCTGCAGCGCATCCCCAAGCAGGCCGACGTCCTCGGGGTGCACCCAGTCGTCAATCGAACGTCCCGCCATGCCGTTGGCGGGCAACGCGAACACCCGCGATGCTGACGAGCTCTGATAGCTGATGACTCCGTCACGTCCCACGAGAGTCAGCACGTCGCTGGAGTTGCGGGCGAGCGAGCGGTACCGAGTCTCGGCGCCCTCGAGGTGCTCGAAGGCGGCACCGGCAAGGGTGGCGACAAACGCGGCGAGCTGGATCTCCTCCTCGCCGAACAGCTCACTGATGTGCCGATGGGTCACGTAGAAGCAGTAACGCGTCTCACCGTGAACGATGATCGGAGCCGCGAGGACTGAACGGATCTCAGACATCACCAAGCTCTCGCTGACACCAACCGCCGAGTCGCCGGAGGCGACCGGCACCCCGCCGTTGATCGCGCGCTCAAGGAGCGTCCGGCTTGCGAGATCCACGGACTCGCCGGACTCGGTCGTCGGGTCTGCGGTAAGAGTTGCCTCCGCGCTGATGAGGTGGCAGGTGTCGCCGCGAAGAAGTGTCAGAGCAGCCTCACGAATCGCAACGTCCACGGCTTCCAGGCTTGCGGCGGCGGTGATGGTGCGGCCGACGTGCAGCAACGTGTTGAACCGGTCGAACAACGAGACGCTGGGGGCCGAAGGAGTTTCGGTGTCGGCAACCGTCTGCTCGTACGAGAACACCTCGAGGCGCGCATCCACCAGCTCGCGATGGTCGTCGTCGCCACGTGTACGGGCTTCGACGGAGGCCAACCGCGTGAGCGCCAGCTCGTACAGAGCACCCTGCTTCTCGGCTATTGCCTCACTGCGCGCCAAGAACCTGTCGCGGCGTCGCGGCTGGTTCCGCAACGATGCAACCAGCGCCCCTTCCCGCAGGGCGTGTGGTGCATTGTTGCGGTAGCTGAAGGCCCAGAAGCGAGCGCTCCTCACGGCCTTGGACGCCTTGCGAACTGCCTTCTTGCGGCCGGCCGGGTCGTGCGGCGAAACCTTTTCGGCGAACGTACGCGCGGCAGTTGCGCGCCAGCAGGCCACTGGCGCCGCATACTCCTGACGCAGCCCGGACTGGCGGATCGTGACCGCCGCAGAATCCAGGTGCGCTATTGCACCGGCCAGGTCCCCCAACCGATGCGCGGCAATACCAGCGGCGAGTCGCAGCTCGGCTGTGGTACTCGCGTCCATGCTTTCGCGCGCAAGCTCGGCCGCGATCAGCTGGGGATCCACGTCACCGCACGCCGCTCGCGTCCATACCGACAGCCCGACGCCAGCCGAGGTCTGGTCACCGATCGCCACGGCCGACTCGTACACACGCTTCGCCGTCGCCGCGGCTTCCCGAAGCTGTCCCTTGCGGTACAGACACATCGCGAGGTTCCACCCTGCCGTGTTCACCTCCCACTGGTCACCAGTCGACTCCAGGAGTCGGATCGCTTCACGAGACGCCTCCTCGGCCTCATCGAACTTGGACGACGCATAGAGGGCTACACCAGCGAAGTTCTGGCTCTGACCCTGGCCCCACACATCCTTTAGGTCGCGCCTGATCTCCTGCGAGCGCTTTGCGTACTTCAATGACCGCGCGAACAACGGGACCATCGTCGCGACCGGCGCATGCTCTGAGTAGGCCTGACCCAGCTCGGCGCTCGGCGGATAGCGCTCAGCCAGGTTCAGACCGCGCAGATGGGTCCACGCGCAGCTGACTTTGCCGCTGTAGAACCAGTAGAGGTAGGCGAGTCGACTGTGGAGACGCATCGCGAGGAAGTCCTCCTCGTGACCCTCCGGCTTCCGACTCACCGTCAAGCGTGGAGCAAGGGTGTGCATGATCTGCACGCCGAGCTCCCACATCAGACAGACTAGGAGCCAGGCGAACACCCGAGGCACAGGGCGTCCGAGCCTCGCCATCGCACCCTCGAGATGTCGGCGCGCAGTGGGAATGTCGCCTCGCTTGAACGCCAACGCCCCCAGCTTCCCTTCGACCTCGGCCTGATGGAGCCGGTCAGAGACGAGGCTCTCGGCCACAGTGAGCTGAGCCTTCGCCTCGTCGTACGCGCCCTGGAGCGCGAGCACATCACCGAGTCCCTCAGCGATCACGACACGGGTCTCGAGGTCCTCGGGCGCGACACCTCGCTCGGCCATCCGATAGTGCGCCAGGGCCGAGTCGAGAGCGTGCTGGGTGCGAGCCGTCTCGGCGGACCGCAGCGCGTACGGCAACGCCGCCTGATGCCTGCCCGCGGCGTCCAAGTGGTACGCGAGGTCGAACACCGAGACACCCTCCTTCTCCATGCTGTGCATCGCATCGGCGGCGCGGCTGTGGAGCTCACGCCGCTCGGAGTCGTCGAGCCGACTGAGCAGCGCCTCCCGGATCTTGTCGTGTGCGAAGCTGCATCGACCGGTGAGGTCGTCGATCCACACGAGGCGCCTGCGTGTCGCGTCCTGCAGAATCTTTGCCGCCGAGTCGGTGCGCCCGACGAGCTCCGCTGCAAGGACGAAGTCGAATTCCTTGCCCAGCGCTGCGCCAGCCGACAAGACCTGGATCGAGTCCTCGGTGAGCAGCTCAAGCCGGCGAACCAGGAAGCTCGCGGATCGCCTCGCGGTCTGCACGTCGAGTAGTGCGGCTGAGTCAGCCTGCCAGCCTTCGTCCGTACCGATCAGCGCGCCTGACTCAAAGAGCCCCCGCAGTACCGCCGCTCCCATGAACGGGTTGCCGTCTGCCAGTCGAACGACTGTGTTGATCGCCTCTTCGGGAAGCTGCCCGGCCATCGACTCGGACAGCTGGCGCATGGCTCGTGCCGGAAGCGGCCCCAGCTGCACGCAATGGGCGAACGGCATTGCCCGGAGCGCGTGATCGGCCGCCACCTCCTCGGACCTGAACGCTGCGACCACCCCAACGAACGGCGGCGAAAGGGCGGGATCGGAGAAGACCTCAGCGAGCAGCTGGATCGTCAGCCGATCCGCCCACTGGCAGTCGTCAAAGATGATCAGAACAGGATGATCCGCGCCACCGATCGAGTTCATGAGCTGGTGCAGCACCGTGAGGCTTCGCTGCTCACCCAGGTGCTCCGGACCTGCATCGAGCTGCTCGGTGACTCCGAGCAGCGCTCCCAGAGGGGGGAGCACCTGCGCGATCGCCGGCGCTCCATCGCCCACACCGTCGCGGATCGAACGCCACAGGTCGTCGTTTTCAGCATGCGACACGAGATCCTCGGCGAATCCATGAAGCACCTCGAACGGACGCGCACCGGTCTCGGCAACACCCTGACCCTGCAGGTGCAGGACTCCCGCCGAGGATGCCTGCGATGCGACCTCGGACAGCAGTCGCGACTTTCCGCCGCCGGAGTCGGCCTCGAGGAGGACGAGTCCCGAGCCGCCCGTTTTCACCTCACCGACCAACGACATGAGACTCGCGACCTCGGCTTCCCGTCCGACGAATGCGGGGTCGGTGAGCGTTCGGCGGTGATCAATCCTTCCCACAACCAAGCGGGGGTCCGACGCGCCGGCTCGGATCGATTCCAGGAGGGCGCTCAGATCGTAGGCCACAGCCGACGCCGACTGGTATCGATCCGCCGGGTCCTTGCTGAGCAGACGCGCCAGGATCGCGTCGATTGCCCGCGGCATACCCGGTCGACGACGGCCGACCTCGGGGATTGGCATCGACAGGTGCTCTCGCAGAACCTCGCCCACGGTTTCCCCCGGGAACGGCGGATCTCCGGTGAGGCCCTCGAACAACAGCACGCCCAGCGCGTACAGGTCGGCGCGCTCGTCGGCTGGCACGGCGAGCATTCCCGCCGCTTCCGGCGCGAGGTAGCGGACCGTACCCACGAGCTGCTCGTCGAGGGACTCATCCAGCAAAGGACTTCGTGCAAACCCGAAATCGATAAGCGTCACGGGACTGGTCGGATCGGTCCCCCCAACAATCACATTGGCCGGTTTCACGTCCCGGTGGAAGATGCCGGCTCCGTGAGCGATGTCGAGGGCACTCGCGATATCGATCGCGACCCTCAATGCCATCTCGAGCGCCAGCGGTCCGGACTTGAGCACTTCCTCAAGAGTCGAGCCGGGCATGAAGGGTTGTACGAGATACCAGTGGTCGTCGGTGACCCCGGCGTCGTACAGGCTGGTGAGTCCCGTACCGGAGAGCTTCCTCAGGACCTGGGTCTCGTGCTCAAAGCGGAGCCGTGCAGCGTCGTGGATGAGGTGCGGGACGATCGACTTGAGGACGACCTGCGCCGACGATGTGTCGTCCACCGCAAGATACGTCTCGACCCCGTGCCCCGACTTCAGGCACCTGCCGAGCCGGTAACGCCCGGCGAACAGTTCTGGACGCGTGGCGTCGCCTCGAACGTTCATAGGTCTCCCAACCCTTTGGCGCCCCCCGCTCCCAGGAATCGGGCACCACCTAGGAGCATCCCGGCCCCACTCAAACGTTGCAATGGTCATTTGGAACTGACCCGATCTAGTTCTCTGACCTCCCTTTTCTCCTGAAATTTCAGCCGTCCAATTCGACAACGCGGTGACCCACGTAGCCCGTACCTTGGTCACAGGGAGCACGACCGATCACACGTTTGGGAGGACTTGTGAACGATCAGACCGAGATACGCCTATTTGGCCGACTCTGGATTCGGCTGGGCAATGGCACCGTTGTGCCGTCGTCACAGTGGACCACCGGCAAGACCAGCGACCTGCTGAGGTTGCTCGCCATGAAGTCTGATCAGATCGTCAGCTCTGCCAGCGTCATTCAGAAGCTGTGGCCCGACGTGCCTGACGCAAAGGCGGCCGCCAGCCTGCACACGGCAACCGCCCAGATCCGGAAGGTTCTGGGCAAGGACAGCATCATGCGACACTTCAGCGGCCTTCAGCTCCGCGGGTGCTGGGTCGATGTCGTCGCCCACCAGAAGCTCGGAGATGACATCGCCCTGGCGATGCGAACGCGCGACTTCGCTGGTGTTGTCGCCGCCGCCAAGCAAGCCGAGGCGTTGTACGTCGACGACTTCCATGCGCATGACGACGACAGCGATTGGGCAGCAAACGTCCGCGACGATCTCAGAACCCAGCGCAAGCTCATGCTGGCCGCCGCCGCGGAGAGCGCCATCGAGCTCGGCTGGATGCGCGACGCAATTGAGATGTCAACGCTCGCCATCAGCCTCGACTCGTGCTTCGAACGAGCCCACCGTTCTCTCATGCGTGCCTACGCAGGTATTGGAGAGACCGACTCAGCCGTGCGCTCCTACGAGCGGTGCCGCCGCAACTTGAAGACCACACTCGGCGCCGTGCCATCGTCACAAACCGAGGCGCTGCACCGGCAATTGACCGACGTCGACGGCGAGCGCACCAGGTTCTCGATGTACGTCGGTCGCGAGTCGAGCGTCACCGAGTTGAGCGAAGCGATACGCGACAGTGCCCGAGGCGATGGGAGCGCCGTGGTCTGTGTGGTCGGCCTTCCAGGCTCGGGTCGCGAGGCATTGCTCGAAGTCGCCGTGGACCGCGTACGTGGCGCCCATCTGCGACGCGTGCGTCCACCGAAGGTCGCCCGCCAGGCACCTGCAACACGAATGTCGGCTGACAACGGCTTGATCGACGTTGCAGTGACGGGCCCCGTCGACCTTCCTCCAGCCCGCGCGCAGGCCGCCATCGCCGAAGTACTCGCGACCGTTCCCGCGCAGCCGGGTCGAGTGCTGGTCGTCATCACCACCCCCGAGTCGGCCGCACTTCTGGTCGAATCGAACAGCTCGCCGTACGTGCCAACCATCATCGAGTCGCCACCGGTGAGTGCGGACGATCTGTCCCAGATGGCCCAGGCGATCCTTGCCGGCTCACCATCGCCGGACCTGGTCGAAACCCTCCAATCCAGAAGCGAAGGTCTGGCTGGTATCGCCGTCGAGATCCTGCGGGCCTGGGCTTCGACGGGACAAGTCGTATCCACGATTAGAGGTCTTGGACTGGTCAGCGACTCGTTGACCTCGACCGTGCTGCCAGCCGCGTCAACGACGTTCCGGGTTCTGGCCGAGCGCCTCGAGCCGCTGGACCTGGAGATCTGTCAGGTCATGGCCGTTCTAGACAGGCCGGCAACAGCGGAGGAAGTCATGGGGACTCTAGGCAGCGAGCGGCGCACTGAGAGTCGGCGACTCGAGATCGAAGCCCACATGGATCACCTGGCGACTCGCGGAATCTTCACTGTGACCGACAACGACTACGCCTTCAGAGACCGGACCACGCAGGACCTGTTCGAGCTCTGGCTGCGGCCGTCGCTACAGGCACGCATCACCCAGCGCATCGAAGAACAAAGGGCCGTTCTCACTCAAAGTGGCTAGTCTTTCGGTCGTGGCCGACGAGATCGAGAAGCCGCGCGCCAAGCCGCGCTGGCGGTGGACCGACATCGTGATGGTCGTCCTCGTCGTGGTCGGCTTGTTCATCTTGGTGCGACTGCTCGGCGATGTCGGCTTCGAGACGATCTGGAACCAGCTTCGCTCGGCCGACCCGATGTGGCTGATCCTCGGCTTGCTCGCGGCTCAACTGATGTTCCTGACCCAGGCCGTCGTCCTGCGCGGAGCCTCAGCGGTGCACATCCCGTGGAAGCCGGCGATCGCACTTCAGGCCGCGCTCAAGGTCTTCGGGCTCACGCTCCCCGGCTCGGCAAGCCGGGTGGCGACCGACGTGCAGTTCCTCGAGAACTTCGACGTCAAACCGCCCGAGGCGATCCTGACGGCATCGATCGAGGAAGCCGCCCGCGGTCTCTCGCGCATCCTCCTGCTCCTCCTGGTGCTGCCGTTCGTCGACATCAAGCTCGACGGGGTGAGCGCGCCATCGATGCGAACCGTTTTGCTCATCATCGGTGGTGCGGTCCTGGCCGCTGTAGTCGTCTGGTTCGTCCCCCGCGCTCGCAAGAAGGTCAACGAGCTCGCCGCCAGGATCTGGTCGAACCTGGTCGTCCTCGGCGGGCAGCAGAAGCGACAGATCGGCATCTTCGGTGGGGCGCTAGCCACCGAACTTGTGTACGCGTTGGCACTCGGCTGCTTCGCCCAGGCGTACGACATCGGACTCTCACCGATCGAGCTCATCGCGGTCAACACAGCCGGATCGATGCTCGCCAGCGTCGTACCTTCCCCCGGCGGAATCGGCAGCGCAGAGGCTGCGCTCACGGGCGCGCTCGTGGCGCTCGGCGTACCGGCACAAACGGCGTTCCCGATAGCGCTCACTCAACGCCTCGGAACGCAGTACCTACCGCCGCTCTGGGGCCTGATCTGTCTGCACTGGTTGCGTCGCAAGTCGTTTCTCTGACTCCCGCTGCCATACGACGCACGGATGCCCGGCCGCGATGCGACCGGGCACCCGCTCGAAGGTTCGATCAGCGCAGCACTGCGTGCTTGCTGACGATGGGCAGCTTCTCCCAGATGCTGCCGAGGCCGAGCGTGGAGCCGGCCGATGACATCGCCAGGATGCCGAGAACCAACGCGTAGATGATGTGGTCATCCATGAACGGGTTGTTGTCCGGAGGAAGCACGGCGGTCCACATCATCACCAGCAGTAGTGCGCCTGCGGCTGCGGCGAGACGCATTGCCACTCCGAGGATCAGAGCAGTTCCGATGCCGAGGAGACCGAGCATGAAGAGCCAGTCTGCCCAGGCCTGTCCGGCCATCCCCTGATAGAAGTCAGCGAACGGACCCTTCGTGGCGTGGCCGAGGAATCCGCTGGTGGGACTTCCACCATCGATCCAGGCATCGGCGGATGCGGTGCCCCTGCCGAGACCGAATGCCTTGTCAAGGAACGCCCAGAGGAACGTCCATCCGAGAGCGATGCGGGTGATCCCGAGCAGGACCGATAGAGGTCGGGCGCGAGAAACTGAAGGTGCTACGTGGTTCGTCGTACGAGCAGTCACTGTGGCGCTCATGGTCGACTCCTTTGAGTAGATGTTCGTTGGTTCCACCGTCTACCCGCTGCCCGCCGGGGATCAGGGCACGGAGTCACGTCCTCTTGGGCCAAAGGTCCATTTGCCACGCCGGGGACGATTCTCTGGACCAAAGTCCCGACGACTGGGGCTCTACGACTGTGGGTGCTCGCCGCGCAATTCGCGAGATTGGGCAGAGCGAGCCGCCACGGCGGACCACACGAGATCGGGAGCCCGTCAGTAATGGACGCACTGGAAATCGCGCAGTGGCAGTTCGGAATCACCACCGTCTACCACTTCTTCTTCGTTCCGATCACGATCGGAACGTCGTTCCTCGTCGCCGGCCTGCAGACCGCTTGGTTTCGCACACACAAGGAGAAGTACCTCCGACTGACGAAGTTCTTCGGGAAGCTCTTCCTGATCAACTTCGCCCTTGGCGTCGCAACCGGCATCGTGCAGGAGTTCCAGTTCGGGATGAACTGGAGCGACTACTCACGCTTCGTTGGTGACATCTTCGGCGCGCCATTGGCGATCGAAGGGCTTTTGGCGTTCTTCCTTGAGTCGACGTTCCTCGGACTGTGGATCTTCGGCTGGGACCGGTTGACGCCCAAGCTCCACCTCATGACGATCTGGATAGCCGCGATCGGCACGCTGCTCTCCTCGTACTTCATCCTCGCCGCGAACTCCTTCATGCAGAACCCGGTCGGATTCGAGTTCAACGCTGACAAGGGCAGGGCTGAACTGACCGACTTCGGGGCCGTCCTGACCAACAAGGTCCTGTTGGTGACATTCCCGCACCAGATCCTTGCCTGTTTCATGGTCGCCGGTGCGTTCGTCGGTGGCATCGCCATGTGGCAGATCATTCGACACCCCGACCGCGACATCGAGGCATTCAGAACAGCGTTCAAGCTCGGCGCGGTCACGTTGCTCGTGTCAGGTCTGGGAACCATCGTCTCGGGCGACTTCCAGGGCAAGGTCATGACCGAGGTGCAGCCCATGAAGATGGCCGCCGCCGAAGGACTGTACGAGACCTCCGAACCAGCTCCGTTCTCCATCCTGACCATCGGCACGCTCGACGGCAGCAAAGAGGTCTACAAGCTTGAGATACCCCGACTTCTCTCGTATCTCGGCACCGGAAGCTTCGACGAGAAGGTCGAGGGAATCAACTCACTCCAGACGCAGTACGAGCAGTTGTACGGACCGGGCGAGTACGCGCCCAACATCCCCGTCAGCTACTGGACGTTCCGGATCATGATCACGCTCGGTGCGGTCGCCATGGCGGCAGGCGTGTGGATGCTCTGGGCGACGCGACGTGGACGAGCCCCGACGAGCCGGTGGATGCTCCGCGCCGCGATCGCGCTGCCGTTCCTTCCGTTGTTCGCCAACTCATTCGGCTGGATCTTCACTGAGATGGGCCGGCAGCCATGGATCGTCTTCGGTCTCATGCGCACGTCCGATGGAGTCTCCCCCGGCACGACCACGACCGAGGTCCTCACCTCGCTCATCGGATTCACCGCCATCTACGGGGTGCTCGCAGTCATCGAGGTCAAGCTCCTCCTCATGTACATCCAGCGGGGACTTCCAGACCTACCGACCGACGTACCTGATGACGACGACTCCGACGCTCCTCTCGCGTTCGCCTACTGATCGGACCTGACCCATGGAACTCACGACCTTCTGGTTCATCCTCATCGCGGTCCTCTGGATCGGCTATCTGGTGCTCGAGGGATTCGACTTCGGCGTCGGCATGCTCGTCGGCGTCCTCGCGCAGGACGACAAGGAGCGGAGAGTGCTGATCAACACGATCGGCCCGCTGTGGGACGGCAACGAGGTGTGGCTTCTCGTGGCCGGTGGAGCGACATTCGCCGCCTTCCCTGAGTGGTACGCCACCTTGTTCAGCGGCTTCTACCTCCCGCTGTTCCTCATTCTCATCGCCCTGATCGTCCGCGGCGTGGCCTTCGAGTTCCGCGGCAAGCGCACAACTCGGGCCTGGCGCCGCAACTGGGACACCGCGATCGTGTTCGGCTCCGCGGTGCCGGCCCTTCTCTGGGGCGTCGCCCTCGCAAACATCGTCCACGGAGTGCCCATCGCGGAGAACAAGGAGTACGTCGGCTCATTCTTCGACCTGCTCAACCCGTACGCGTTGCTGGGAGGAGTCGTGACACTGACCGTGTTCTTCGTTCACGGTTGCGTGTTTGTCGCGCTCAAGACGGTCGGGGACATTCGTACGCGCGCCACCAAGCTCGGGCTGAAGGTCGGCGTCGCCGCCGCCGTTCCGGCCGTCGCGTTCGTCGTATGGACCGGTCTCGACCAGGACAAGCTCACGGTGTGGCTGTTCGGGTTGCTGGCCGTGATCGCGTATGTCGCCGCCCTCGGCCTCGCCCTGAAGGGGCGCGAGCTCCTCGCATTCGCCGCAACCAGCGCGGCCATTGCGTTCGTGGCGGTCATGCTGTTCGTCGGACTCTTTCCCGACGTGATGCCGTCCTCGCTCGACAGCGCGTGGAACCTCACCACGACGAATGCAGCGTCGACGCACTACACATTGGTGATCATGTCGTGGGTCGCTGTCGTGTTCACTCCGATCGTCCTGATGTACCAGAGCTGGTCGTACTGGGTGTTCCGCAAGCGCATCGGCGTCCAGCACATCCCCACAGAGGTGCTGGCGAAATGAAACCGCTGGACCCCAGGCTCGTCCGCCGTTCGCACGGGGTACGCGCCCTGCTCGGGGCCAGCGCAGGTCTTGGAGTCCTCTCAGCTGGCACGATCATCGTGCAGGCCATGGTCATAGCGACGCTCGTCGACCAGATGTTCTCGGCGCGACCGCTGGCGACCACCGCCTGGGCCATAGCTGGTGTCTTCGCCATACGCGCACTCATCCATTGGGCGCACTCGACGGTGTCGGAGCACGCGGCGGTCAGGGTCAAGGCTGAGCTGCGCCATGAGCTGGCGAACGATCTGCTCGACCCGCGCCGCATCGGCACAACGCCTGACCCTGCTGCCGTGACAGCGATCATGGGGCCGGGGTTCGACGCATTCGACGGATACGTCTCGCGCTTCCTCCCACAGCTGGTGCTCACGTGCCTGGTGCCACCGGCTGTCATCGTCACCATGTTCCTCGTCGATCCGGTCGCCGCGCTCATCGTCGCCGTCACGCTGCCGCTGAGCATCGTCTTCATGGTGCTCATCGGCATGATGACCCGCGACAAGCTCGGCCAGCGCTGGGCGTCGCTCGAACGACTCGGCCTGCACTTCGCGCAGGTCCTGGATGGCCTCGTCGTCCTCAAGCTGTTCGGTCGACGTCAGGAGCGAAGCCTGATCGACGTGGGTCGACGCCACCGGGACGAGACAATGCGATCACTTCGACTGGCTATCCTCTCCTCGCTCGTGCTCGAGCTCGTGGCCACCTTGTCTGTCGCGCTCGTTGCGGTCAGCGTCGGCCTCCGCGTCGTCGATGGAGGCATGGACCTTCACCCGGCGCTGATCGTTCTTCTGCTCGCTCCAGAGGCGTACCTTCCCGTTCGCCAGCTCGGGATGATGTTCCACGACAGCACCGAGGGCGCCGCTGCGGTCAACGTGGCGCTGGACCTCTTTGAGCACGACCGACAGACGGGACGACAGAACGCGCCAAGCCTGAGGACGTCGGACATTCGAATTGAGCATGTCTCCGTGCAGCATCCGGGCCGCTCAGTTCCGTCCCTGCTCATGCCAGACGAGCGAATCCGACCGGGCGAGTTCGTCGCAATAGTCGGTCCGACCGGGTGCGGAAAGTCGACCTTTCTCGACGTCATGCTGTCCTTCGTCATGCCCACCACGGGACAAATCACCGTCGCGGGTACGGACCTGCGTGAGATCGACCCGGAGCAGTGGCGTCACCAGATCGCCTGGGTTCCTCAGCTGCCTGGCCTCATCGCGGGCACCGTCGCAGACAACGTCAGGCTCGCGTGCACCGTCGCCAGCGACGCACATGTCCGCCAGGCTCTCGACGATTCCGGCGCAGCTGACCTCCCCCTGTCGCGAACGATTGCCGAAGGTGGCTCTGACGTGTCGGCCGGCGAGCGCCGCCGCATCGCCATTGCCCGATCGCTCCTACGCGTACGGACCGGCGGCGCGCACCTCGTACTCCTGGACGAGCCGACCGCGGGACTGGACAGTGAACGCGAGGCTTCGGTGCTGGCGACCCTTGCGGCGCTCGACGCGACCGTGGTGGTTGTTGCTCACCGCCCCGAGACGATCAACGCAGCGACCCGGGTCATCGCACTTTCAACGCCCGTCGAGGCGGCGGCATGAACCGACGGCTCATCGCAGGAGCGATCCTCGGCTGTGCGTCACAGCTGAGCGGAGTCGGCTTGTTGCTCACATCCGCGTGGCTGATCGTTCGGGCAGCCGAGCATCCGCCCGTCCTCTACCTCATGGTGGCGATCGTCTCGGTCCGGTTCTTTGGTGTCGGCCGCGCCGTGTTCCGGTACGGGGAGCGACTCCTGACCCACCACGTCGCCCTGAGCCGGATGATCGACGATCGGGTACGGGTCTACCGCAACCTGGAGCGAGCGGCCCCGGCTGGACTGCCCCGGCAGCGCCGCGGTGACATCATCAGCCGCGTGGTGTCCGACGTGACCACTGCCCAGGACGGACTGCTCCGCATCCGGTTGCCATGGATCTACGCGCTGACGAGCTGTGCCGTCGTCGTCGCAGTGCTTGCAGCAGTTTCGCCGGTCGCCGCGCTCACAGTCGGCGCCTACTCGCTCGCGTGCCTCACGATCGCACGCCTTGGTCTCGCGAACGCCGTCCGCGAAGACTCGATCGCCGCATCTGAGGCGCGAAGCACCATGTCTGCGCAGAGCGCAGTCCTTGCTTCGACGTCCCGAGATCTTGTTGCCTACGGCGCCGCCTGGTCCTTCACCCGCGACCTGCACAACGCGATCGACACCCAGACGCACACTCAGCTGAGGACCGTCCGGCTCGCAGGTGTCGGTGCTGCCCTCGTCCTGCTGTCCACCGGTGCCGCCACCGCGTTCATCGCAGTCACCGCGAGCGGGTTCCGCCCCGTCATGGCCGGAGTCGTCCTTCTCGCGCCGGTGGCGCTGTTGGAGCCACTCCTCAGTGTCTTCGAGGCCGAGCGCCTGCGGCCAGCCGTCCGAGCAGCACGCACCAGGCTTGACCAGCTCGACGACCTGCATCGACCCGTGATCGAGCCGCTCGCGCCCGCTCGTATCCCCGTCGCCAGCGAGCTGACCCTCGACGGGGTCGTTGCCGGCTGGGACACCTCGTTGACCACTCCGGTTTCGGTGACGCTGCCGCTGGGAAGCGTCGTCGGATTCAGCGGGGTGAGCGGCGTCGGCAAGTCCACGTTGGCGCTGACTCTGGTCAAGCTGATCCCGCCGCGCTCAGGCAGCCTCTCACTGGGCGGTGTGGACTACCGCGAGCTCGACGGTCAGGACGTACGCGCCAGGATCGGGCTGTGCGGCCAGGACGATGTTCTGTTCGACACAACGCTTCGAGAGAACCTGCGGGTGGCAGCGCCCGACGCCGATGACGGCCGTATGCAAACCGTCCTGACGCGGGTGGGCCTTCGCCCTCTCCTCGAGCGCATGCCCGCCGGGCTCGACACACCGATCGGCAACCATGGCAGCTCACTCAGCGGCGGCGAGCGTCAGCGTCTGGCGATGGCCCGCCTGTTGCTCGGTCGGCACGAGGTCCTCATCTTCGACGAGCCCACCGAACACCTCGATCATGACGCTGCCGGGCAGATGATCGCCGACATTCTGTCCTTGCGAGGCGAGCACGCGATCGTCTTGATCACCCACTCTGCCTCGGTGCTGGCCTTGTGCGACCAGATTGTCCACGTCGACACTGCTCTGGACACAGACACGGCGCCGGGACCCGCTCCGGCGCGAGCATTGAGCCTCGCGTGACGGCCGCCCAAAGATTTCAAAGTTGAGTGGAATGGACTCAACTTTGCGGATGTTGATCAAGGTGACGCTCACTCACTGAGGAGGACCACGTATGGATCTCGCCAAGTTCACCACGCGCAGCCAGCAGGCACTCGGCAGCGCCATCTCCGCTGCGGCCGCGGCAGGCCATCCCTCGGTGGAACCTGCCCACATACTTACCGCTCTTCTGACGCAGGAGGGCGGTACGGCTGCGCCACTCGTGCAGGCATCCGGAGTCGATCCACACACTGTCCTTTCGGGCCTCAAAGGCGCGCTTGGAGCACTGCCATCGGCTCGCGGTGCCAATGTCCAGAACCCGGCTCTCAGCCGCGCCTCGCACGAAGTACTCCAGCGCGCTCAGGATCTCGCCGATCAGCTCGGGGACGACTTCGTCTCGACCGAGCACCTCGTGGTGGGCATCGCAACAGTCGACTCGTCGGCGAAGACGGCGCTGACCGATGCCGGAACGACCGCGGACGCACTTCAGTCGGCGTTCACAGCCGTACGTGGCAACGCCCGGGTCACGAATCCCGACGCGGAGGACACGTACCAATCGCTGGAGAAGTACGGCGTCGACCTGACCGCAGTCGCACGCGAAGGCAAGCTCGACCCGGTCATCGGTCGCGACAGCGAGATTCGCCGGGTCGTGCAGGTGCTGTCTCGGCGCACCAAGAACAACCCAGTCCTCATTGGTGAACCTGGCGTCGGCAAGACCGCTGTTGTCGAAGGGCTCGCGCAGCGCATCGTCGCGGGCGACGTTCCCGAGTCCCTGCGCGGTCGCCGACTCATCTCGCTCGACCTCGCAGCGATGGTCGCGGGCGCGAAGTACCGAGGCGAGTTCGAGGAGCGCCTCAAGGCGGTGCTCACCGAGATCAAGGAGTCCGAAGGACAGGTCATCACGTTCATCGACGAGCTCCACACTGTTGTCGGGGCAGGCGCCGGAGGCGACGGGGCGATGGATGCCGGCAACATGCTCAAGCCGATGCTCGCTCGCGGAGAGCTGCGAATGATCGGCGCGACGACACTGGACGAGTACCGTCAGCGCATCGAGAAGGACCCAGCTCTGGAACGACGATTCCAGCAGGTGTTTGTCGGGGAGCCCAGTCCCGAGGACACGATCGCGATTCTTCGAGGTCTCAAGGAGCGCTACGAGGCGCATCACAAGGTGTCGATCTCCGACGCAGCGCTCGTTGCAGCGGCGACGCTCTCGGACCGCTACATCCCCGGTCGCCAGCTGCCCGACAAGGCGATCGACCTGATCGACGAGGCCAGCAGCCGCTTGCGTATGGAGATCGACTCCAGCCCCGTCGAGATCGACGAGCTGCGCCGCGCCGTCGACCGGCTGCTGATGGAGGAGTTGCATCTCGACAAGGAATCCGACGACGCCAGCAAGGATCGGCTCA
>JAKFCR010000307.1:0-2276 GCA_036676545.1 Aeromicrobium sp.
GACTTCTCGTCACGCTCCGGCAAGGCGGTCTATGGCGTGGCGACTGTCGCCGCTGCAGCCGCTCGACCATGCATCGTGCTGGCCGGTCAGGTCAGCGTCGCGTCACGCGAGATGCGCGCCATGGGCGTCGAGTCGGCGTACGCGGTCGCCGACTTGGTGGGAATCGAGGCCGCGATCGGTGTGCCATTCGACTCATTGGTGACACTTGCTGAGCGTGTCGCCCGTACGTGGTCGCCACGTCGTCAGGATTGAGCGCGTACGATGGAATGGAATCGACACGGCGCCTGTTGTTCACGGTGACGAGTCCAGACCAGAATTTTGGGAGTACGCATGACGATCGAGACTGAGCAGTCCACCGTCGAGACCACGCCGAGCACCGAGGTCACCCTCAGCGCAGGCGCAGCCGAGAAGGTCGGCAGCCTGCTGGCACAAGAAGGTCGTGATGACCTCGCTCTCCGCATCGCGGTCCAGCCCGGCGGTTGCTCCGGCTTGCGTTACCAGCTCTTCTTCGATGAGCGCTCGCTCGACGGCGACCAGATCTTCGAGTTCGGCGGCGTCAACGTCGTCGTCGACCGCATGAGCCTTCCCTACCTCGGTGGCGCGACGATCGACTTCGTCGACACCATCGAGAAGCAGGGTTTCACGATCGACAACCCGATGGCGACCGGTTCGTGCGCCTGCGGCGACTCGTTCCACTGATTCACCGACTGAGAGTTACCTCATACGACGGCCTTCCGCATAGCGGGAGGCCGTTGTCTATTCTTGTCCGGTGCACCTCGCTATCGCCGGCTCCGTCGCGGCTGACCATCTGCAGACCTTCGCGGGACGGTTCTCCGACTCGCTCGTACCCGACCAGCTCGACAAGCTGTCGGTGTCGTTCCTCGTAGAGGACCTCGACATCCGCCGTGGGGGGTGCGCCGCCAACATCGCGTTCGCTCTCGGACGCCTCGGGCACCGAGCCACCCTGGTGGCTGCGGTGGGCCGTGACTTCGGCGAGCAGGGATACCAGACGTGGCTCGAGGACGCAGGTGTCGACTGCAGTCGTGTGCATGTCTCGCCCACCCTGCACACCGCCTTGTGCACCATCACCACAGACGATGCGCACGCCCAGATCGTGACGTTCTACCCTGGCGCGATGTCCGAGGCCCGTCAGATCGACATCGCAGCTCTGCATGCCGAGCAGGCAATCGATCTCCTGCTGATCGGCCCGGACGACCCCCAGGGCATGCAGCAGCACACCGCCACGGCGCGCTCGCTCGGCATCCCGTTCGCGGCTGACCCGTCGCAGCAGCTGGCCTGGGCCGACGGAGACCTCATCCGCGACCTCGTCGAGGGCGCCACCTACCTGTTCACCAACGACTACGAGGCGGCGCTCATCGAGCAGAAGACTGGCTGGTCGGCCGAAGAGGTCCGCGCTGCCGTCGAGACCCAGATCATCACCCGCGGCAAGGACGGCGTCACGGTCTTCCCCAAGGGCGGTGACCCAGTAGAGGTACCGGCCATCAGCGGCGTCGTCGCGGTCGATCCGACCGGCGTCGGTGACAGCTTCCGTGCCGGATTCCTTGCTGGAATCGCAGCAGGTCTTGACTTCGAACGCTCCGCCCAGATCGGTTGCACCATCGCGGCGAGCGTGGTGGAGACCACCGGCACACAGGAGTACGTCCTCGAGCGCGAGGGCTTCCTCAAGCGGCTCGGTTCGACGTACGGCGAGCAGGCGCAGGCCGAGGTCGACGCCGCCCTCACACTTGCATAAGTCACCCGTCCGACACGCCCTCGCAGGTGAGGCTGACCTCAGCGTCCCAGCACGCTCATGCTGGGCTAAGGTTCTTGATGTCGGAGACAGTCATGGTTCAGAAAGGCGCCCCGTGGGTCGTATGAAGTTGGCGATTCTCGCCTTTGCCGTGATGGCCTTGAGCGCATGTTCGCCCAAGGGCAAGACAGATCTCGAACGCCTTGGCCTCCCGGTTGCCGGCAGTGACCGCTCGCAGTCGATGTGGGAGCTGTGGCTCGGCGGATGGATCGCCGTTCTCGTCGTGTTCGTGCTGGTCTTCGGCCTGATCGTCTACGCGATGGTCCGTTACCGCCGCCGCAGCGACGACGAGGTTCCGGTCCAGATCCGCTACAACCTTCCGATCGAGGCGCTCTATACGTTCGCGCCCGTCATCATCGTCGCGGTGTTCTTCTTCCACACGGTCACCTCGCAGAACGAGATGCTCGAGAAGGTCAAGAACCCTGACCACACCGTCGAGGTCATCGGCAGCAAGTGGCAGTGGGGC
>JAKFCR010000308.1:0-2490 GCA_036676545.1 Aeromicrobium sp.
TTCTATCGTGACGGTGAAAGTACGTTCGGCGCCCGGTTTGCGACCCATCTCATGGGTATCGAAAACCAGTGGTCCCGACAGCACGTTTGACCATCCATCCAGATGCACGACAAATCTTCGACCCGCAAGCAGGCCGAAGAGAATCGTAACCCGCGGAGCCACACGGAGGCCAATCGGTCAGCCCTCGGTGACACGATGCAGGCATGGGTGAGAGCACGCTGACCGAGGGCACGGTGCTGCATGCTGACCTCGACGCGTTCTTCGCCTCGGTCGAACAGCGTGATGACCCCTCCTTGCGGGGCAAGCCGGTCATCGTCGGCGGTGGTGTCGTGATGGCCGCTTCCTACGAAGCCAAGCGTGCGGGCGTACGTACGGCGATGGGCGGGCGCCAGGCGCTGCGCATCTGCCCCGACGCGATCGTCGTACCGCCTCGTATGCACGCCTACACGCAGGCGAGCCGCGACGTGTTCGACGTCTTCCACGACACGACGCCCGTAGTCGAGGGGCTCTCGATCGACGAGGCGTTCCTCGAGGTCGGTGGGTTGCGGCGCATCCGCGGGCTGCCGTCGGAGATTGCCGCCCAGCTGCGCATCGACGTGATGAATCGCGTCGGGCTGCCGATCTCGGTGGGCGTCGCGCGTACGAAGTACCTCGCCAAGGTCGCCAGTGCAGTCTCCAAGCCAGAGGGTCTGCTGGTCGTGCCGATCGAGCAGGAGCTGCAATTCCTGCACGCGCTGCCGGTGGAGCGGCTGTGGGGCGTCGGCAAGGTGACCTCGGGCAAGCTTCGCGCCGCACGCATCAACACGGTTGGCGACGTCGCCGCAATGTACGAGCGCGAGCTCGTTCAGCTGCTCGGTCCTGGCAGCGGTCACCACCTGCACGCGCTGGCTCACAACCGTGACCCTCGCCCGGTCGTCACCGGCAAGCGCCGCGGTTCCATGGGAGCCCAGCACGCCATCGGCCGCGGAAACCACACCGCAGCTGAGCTCGACCTGACGCTCCTGGGTCTGGTCGACCGAGTCGCCGGTCGGATGCGAACCGCCGGTCGTACGGGAAGCACGGTCACCATCCGGCTGCGGTTCGGTGACTTCACCCGCTCGACGAGCTCCCATACGTTGCCGCGCCCCACCGCTCATACGCTGACGATCCTCGATGTCGCCCGTCAGCTGCTCGCGTCCCGGGCGGCCGTCATAGCCGAGAAGGGCATCACGCTGATCGGCGTCTCGGTTGGTTCGCTCGATGACAATCCGATGCAGCTTGCCCTGCCGATCGACGTGGTCGGCGGAGCAACGATCGATGACGCGGTCGACGCCATACGCGACAAGTTCGGCTCCAAGTCGCTGCGTCGTGCCGTGCAGGTCGGTCGCCCCGACCGAGATGCCATGCCGATCCTGCCGGACTGATCCAGGCGTTTCGCCACGGCGAACGTGTTGTGCTCGTAGCATTTTTTGATGGACGAGGGAGTAGATCGCAGCCGCGTGCTGCTCGAGCTGCGCCGGGTCGTCTACCGCTGCGAGATCCTCCAGAAGTCAGAGCTCTCAGACGGCGATCGTCAGGCACTCTGGGAGTCCATCGTTGTTGCGCTTGCAGACATCAAGGAGCTCAACGGCTGCGATCGAGCACAGCACGAGCTGTTCGAGCTCGAACGGAGTCGCCACATTGCGGAGGCAGACGCTCCTACCGTCGTGCCCGACGGCGTCTCGATCGAGGACCTGGAGAGCGGTTGCCTCGCCCCACCATGCGTCGACCTGTATGCGGCACGATCACTCGCCGAAACCCTAATCGCCGAGCTCTCCGGCACCTAGGGAGACATCGCGCGAGGTTTCGATACGTCGGCCGCGGGCGGCCTCCTACTCAACCAACGACTGCCTCGGTGGTTGAGTAGCCCGAGGGACGAGGGCGTATCGAAACCTCGTGAGCCGAACGGCTCGGGCGCGCTAGGCGAATTTGGCTTTGAGCCGGTCTAGGACGAAGTCGGGGACGAGGCCGGAGACATCGCCACCGTGCTTGGCGACTTCCTTGACCAGGCTCGATGCGAGGAACGAGTACTCGGGGGTCGTGGGGATGAATACGGTGTCGACCTCAGTGAGGCTGCCGTTCATCTGCGCCATCTGGAGCTCGTAGTCGAAGTCAGTGACAGCACGCAGACCCTTGACGATCGCGGTGATGCCGTTGGCCGTGCAGAAGTCGACCAAGAGGCCCTTGAAGGACGCGACCGAGACGTTCGGAAGGTGCGACGTCGCCTGGGCGAGCAGGTCCTGGCGCTCATCGATCGAGAAGAGTCCCTGCTTTGACTCGTTGACCAGCACCGCCACGACGACCTCGTCGAACAGGCGCGCTGCGCGTTCGATGATGTCGAGGTGACCGTTGGTCACGGGGTCAAACGAGCCGGGGCACACGACCTTCGTCATGTCAGCGACCGTACCAAAGCGTCGTCTCGCCGTACTTCTTGTTCCTGAGACCTTCGACACCCTCTGGCCACACGAATGG
>JAKFCR010000309.1:0-10843 GCA_036676545.1 Aeromicrobium sp.
GTCCGTCGCCTGGAGGTCGAGCAGGGCGGCCTGGGCTGTGGGATCGGCTTTCACAGGGACACCGTACCCGGCACGTGGGCGGTCCACGGATCGGTCACCAGCTCCGAGACTCGTACGTCGAGGTCCTCGACTCGAGCAGTCAACGCTGCAGCTGCCACGGGGAGCCAGGTCGACTCTGCGGCCCAGTGCGGAACGTCGATGACAGCGCAGGCACCGGGGCTCTCAAGGTGCTCGCTGACCGAGTGGTGCTTGAGGTCGGAGGTGACGTAGACGTCGGCTCCCGCTGCGTCGGCAACCGGCAACAGGAAGTCACCCGAACCGCCGCAGAGGCCGACCGTGGTGATGACTCGAGTACGTTCGCCCGCCACCCGAGTCGCGCTGTGATGCGATGGCAGACGTTCGGTCACCTGCTGCGCGAAGTCGGCAAGCGTCATGGGAGTCGTGAGCGTTCCGATACGTCCGTGTCCTCGGTCGGAGCTGCGCGCAGCCAGCTCGAGCACGTCATACGCGGCTTCCTCGTACGGGTGGGCGTCGAGCATCGCGGTGCGTACGGTTTCGCGCAGGCGGCGATCGGCGATCATCTCGATGCGGGTCTCGGCGACCTGCTCGACTGCTCCGATCGTGCCCATGGCGGGGTTGGCGCCATCGAGCGGGCGGAACGATCCAACGCCGGTCGACTGGAACTGTGCCGAGTCGTAGTCGCCGATCCGCCCAGCGCCGGCCCCGTGCATCGCAGCGGCCACCTTGTCGGCGTCTGCGGTGGGCGCGAAGACGACCCACTTGTCGATCGGCTCGGCAGGATCTGCCGCGAGTGGCCGTACGTCGGTCAGACCGATCGCGAGCGCCATGGACTCGGAGACGCCGAGCGGTGGGCTGTCGGCGTTGGTGTGGCAGGTGTGCAGTGCGATGCCGTTCTTGATGAGGTCGTGGACCACTCGGCCCTTGGGGCTCGTTGCAGCGACCGAGGTGACGCCCTTGAGGTAGAGCGGGTGGTGGACGACGACCAGGTCGGCTCCCCACGCGATGGCTTCGTCGACAACGGCCTGGACGGGGTCTACCGCGAACAGCACCTTGGATACGTTCGCAGCGGGGTCACCGGTGACGGTGCCAACGGCGTCCCAGTCGTCGGCCCAGCGCGGGTCGTACAGACCGTCGAGGACGGCGACTACATCACGCAAGGTGGGCATGCCAGAACTCTAACGGCGTGTGTCAGGCCACCACGGCGAGCGCGAACGGAAGGACCTGGCCTGCACCATTGCTGCGCAGCTCACGCGCTGCGACCGTCATGGTCCAGCGGCTGTCGACCCGGTCGTCGATCAGCAGGATCGGCTTGCCCTCGAGCGCCTGGATCTGTTGAGCGAGCTCGGCACCAACGTTGAATGCGCCCCACACGCCGGCGAGTCGGTAGGCACTGTTGCCGCCGGGCTCTCCTCGTGGTCCTTCGCCGACCAGGTCAAGGGAACCGAGGTCCTGGAGCTGACCGATCCGGGCAATCCCCCGCGCGAAGGAGTCGACCAGCAGCGGCTTGGACCGCGACGGGATGTTGACGACGGCAACGGGTCGTTCGTCCCAGGCCCAGTCCTTGAGCACTCGCACGCAGGCGCCCAGCAGCGCGTCGGTGATTGGTGCGTCGGGGGCGCCGGCCGCAAACACCTCACGCAGCGTCCCTCCCCAGCCGAGGTCGGTGAGTCGGGCGACGGCCCGACCTGGTTCGGCCCGCTCGGTCTCGGCGATCTTGCCCTTGGCGTGCTGCGAGCCGGTGGGCCACAGCGCACGTGGGTCAGTCTCGACACCGACCTTGTCGAGCGACGACGCGGCAACCTGTGCCGCGGACTCGTCGACGGCAGCGGGGTACCAAGCGCCCGCGCAGTTGTCGCAGCGACCGCAGGGCGCAGCCGTCGGGTCATCGAGGTCGGCTTGCAGCATCTCCATGCGGCAAGCGCTCGACGTCTCGTAGGTGACCATCGACTGTTGCTCGGCATCTCGCGCATCCGCGATGCGCTCGTAGCGTTCCTTGTCGTACGTCCATGGCTGGCCGGTGGCGATCCACCCGCCGGTGACCTTGCGTACGGCTCCGTCGACGTCGAGCACCTTCAGCAGGAGCTCCAGCGGCGTACGGCGCAGGTCGACCAGGGCTTCGAGTGCAGGTGTCGAGATCGGCGAGTCGCTGAGAGCGTTGATGACGGCGTCGGCCCGGACCTCGTTGGGCATCGACGAGGTGGCGAAGTAGTGCCAAATGTCGGGGTCCTCGCGCCCCGGAAGCAGCAGCACGTCGGCGCTCTCGGTGGCACGACCCGCGCGGCCGACCTGTTGGTAGTAGGCAACCGGCGAGGAGGGTGCGCCGAGGTGGATCACGAAGCCAAGGTCCGGTTTGTCGAACCCCATGCCGAGCGCGCTCGTGGCGACCAGCGCCTTGAGCTCGTTGTCCTTGAGCTGTCGCTCCAGCTCCTCGCGCTGATCGGTGTCCGTACGCCCGGTGTAGGCACGCACTTGATGACCGGCTTCGCGCAGAAGACGAGCCGTGTCTTCGGCTGCCGACACGGTGAGCGTGTAGATGATGCCGCTGCCCGGCATGTCGCCCAAGTGGCTCAGCAGCCAGCCGAGGCGCGCACGCGAGTCGGACAGCTGGAGCACGCCGAGCCGCAAGGACGTACGGGCGAGGGATCCGCGGATCGTCAGCACGTCTTTAGAGGACGGAGTACCGGCAGCTCCGAGCTGTTCGGCGACGTCGACGACGACCCGCTCGTTGGCCGTAGCCGTGGTGGCGAGCACTGGGAGGTCCGTCGGCAGGGCCGCGATGAGCTCGGCGAGACGGCGGTAGTCGGGTCGGAAGTCGTGTCCCCAGTCAGAGATGCAGTGGGCCTCGTCGACGACGAGCATCCCCATACGGGCGATCAGGTCGGGCAGCTGCTCATCGCGGAAGCGCGGGTTGTTGAGCCGTTCGGGCGAGACCAGTAGGACGTCAACCTCGTCGGCAGCCAGCTTGGCCAGCGTCTCGTCCCATTCGTGCGGGTTAGACGAGTTGATGGCGACGGCGCGTACGCCAGCCCGAGCTGCGGCCGCGACCTGGTCGCGCATCAGGGCCAGCAGCGGAGACACGAGCAGAGTTGGCCCGGCACCGCGCTGGCGCAGCAGCAGAGTCGCGATGAAGTAGACCGCTGACTTGCCCCAACCCGTGCGCTGCACAACGAGCGCCCGGCTGTGGTCGTCCACTAGAGCACGAATCGCCTCGAGCTGACCGTCATGGAACACCGCGTCCTCACGGCTCGTCAGCGTACGCAGCGCGTCGAGGGCGTCGGTCTCGGTGCTCGCGGTCGTCATACGGCCACTGTGTCAGCCGCACCCGACAGCGCGCACCGGCCGTCCACATTCAGACGGGGCGAGTTCCGATCACTGCTGTGCCGTCGACTTCTTCGTCGCGTTCCATCCATGCGGAGAATCCAGCGTCGTCGAGGGCGGCGATCGTCAGCGGCGCCTGCTCCTGGCTCGTCTCGATCAGCACGTATCCATCAGGCACCAACCAATCGCCAACCTCAGCGGCAATACGTCGGTGCAGGTCCGCGCCGTCGGCTCCCCCGTCCAACGCGACGTTGGCTTCGTACAGGCGGGCTTCTGGTGGCATCAGCTCGATCGCATCAGTTGGTACGTACGGCGCGTTGACGACCACGATGTCGACGCGACCCTTCAGCTCAGGGGGTAGAGCAGCGAAAAGGTCACCCTCGTGCACCCGCCCCGCGGGCTCGAGGTTGAGTCGAGCGCACGCGACAGCAGCCGGGTCGATGTCGGCGGCATGCAGCTCGATGCCCTCGCAGGTCTCAAGCAGCGCGGCTCCGATGGCCCCGACGCCGCTGCAGAGGTCGACCACGATCGCGCCAGGTCTTGCCAGCCTGCCCGCTTCGTTGACGAGTACCTCCGTACGACGTCGCGGCACGAACAATCCAGGCTCGACGATGATCCGCAGGCCGGCGAACTCGACCCAGCCCAGCACGTACTCCAGCGGTTCGCCTCCGACGCGACGCGCAACCATCGCCTCGAGCTCGTCAGCGGAGTCGGCCTGATCGATCAGGAGCGTGGCTTCGTCCTCGGCGTACACGCAGCCAGCGTCGCGCAGGCGCCCGACGATCCCAGTCTCATTCACAGCGGCTCTGAGACCGCCATGAGCAGCGCGGGGAGCATCTCGCGAAGCTCAGTGGCGTCGAAGTCATCGACGCTGGTCGACAGGAAGGCGTTGCGCATCGCCTCGTCAAAGACACCCATGAGGATCAGGGTCATCTGCTCAACCGGCAGAGCCAGCTTGCGTTGAAGCACCTCGACCGCACCCGTGATAATCGTGGCGAGCTCGGCCCGGGTCTGGGTCCAGAGCTCCTGATAGACCGCGGCAATCTCGCGCTGACGCACACCGTGGATCACGAACTCCTGATGCACCAGGAACCACGTGCGGTCGGTCGGCTGGCTTCCGAGGAACTGGTCGAGCACACGCAATATGGTTTCGGCGTCGGTCTCGGCCGGCGACCTGAGCTCGGTGTCGAGTGCGGCCTGCACACGACCGAGCATCAGATCCTTCTCTCGCCTGAACAGGTCGAGCACGAGGTCGTCCTTGGACTCGAAGTTGGAATAGAACGCACCTCGCGTGAACCCGGCACGCTCGCAGATCTCTTCGACCGTCGCGCCCTGAATTCCACTCGATGCCAGGACGTCTCGCGCCGCATCGAGGAGTCGCTCGCGGGTCGCCTCACGACGTCGCGTGCTCTTCATCTCAGTGGTTGGCATCCCGCCACGATAACCGAGATGAGCGGCTTTGGATACATTGACGTATCCAATACACAAACGTATCGTGAGCGATGTGTCGTCCCTCCTGTACTCCCTCGGTCGCTGGTCGTTCGTCCACCGGCGACGCGTCGTCGCGTTCTGGGTCGTCCTGCTGATCAGCTCCGGCGCGCTCATGGGAGCGATCTCCGAGGGAACCAAGAACTCGTTCGACATCCCCGGAACTGAGTCACAGGCCTCTCTCGACAAGCTCAAGCGCACGTTCCCACAGCTCAGCGGCGCTTCGGCACAGCTGGTCATAATTGCCCCCGATGGCACAACCTTCTCGGACCCCGAGGTCAAAGCCGATGTCGGACGCGCCATCAAGTCGATCGACGAGCTCGAATTCATCGAGAGCACACTCTCGCCCTACAGCGAGCTGATCGACCGCTCCATCACCGCGGACGACCGTTCGGCCATCGCCCAAGTGCAGCTCACCGCGGGGTTCGGCGACATCACGCCGCAGATGCTGACGGACCTCGAGGACACCGCGGTGCCGCTCCGTGACGCGGGCTTCACCGCGGAGTTCGGTGGCGTCGCGTTCACCAACACAGGCCCCAAGCTCACCCCCACCGAGGCAGTCGGTGTTGCCATCACGTTCGTCGTCCTCCTTCTGTTCCTGGGGACCGTCACCGGCGCGTTGATCCCGCTGGTCACCGCTTTGATCGGCGTCGGAGTCACGATGAGCATCACGTTCGCCGCTACGTCGGTGCTCACCCTGTCGACTGCAACTCCGTTGCTCGCACTGATGATCGGTCTGGCGGTGGGCATCGACTACGCGTTGTTCATCATCAGCCGCTACCGCGAGGAGCTGTCCGAAGGCAACAGCGAGGAGGAATCAACTGCCCGCGCAGTTGCTACTGCCGGTTCAGCAGTGATCTTCGCTGGCGCCACCGTGGTGATCGCTCTGGTCGGATTGTCCGTCGCCAACATTCCGTTCCTCACCTCGATGGGCATCGTGGGCGGAGGCGCCGTCTTTGTGGCCGTGCTCGTTGCTCTCACGCTGCTGCCCGCGTTCATCGGGTTCGCAGGCACTCGCCTCGCCCCCACAGCGCGCGCCAACGCTCGAGCGATCCGCGCACCATTCGCCAACCGCTGGGTGAGAGCCGTGACTCGCAGGCCCGCCGCAATGATCACGCTCATCGTCGTGGTTCTTGGCGTCATGTCACTCCCAGCACGTGGACTCCTGCTTGCCCTGGACGACAACGGGAGTGCACCCACGTCCACGACCCAGCGCAAGGCGTTTGACCTCGTGACTGAGCGGTTCGGCCCTGGCTTCAACGCTCCCCTCTTGGTGGAGGCCAACATCATCGACAGCACCGACCCCCTGGGGCTGGTGGCCGGGATCAAGGCTGACATCGAGACGATGGATGGCGTCGAGGCGGTAGTACTGGCCACGCCCAACCCGAATGCCGACACCGCCGTCTTCCAGATCGTGCCGACAACCGGCGGTTCTGATGTGGAGACACAAGACCTGGTCGAACGCATCCGCGCAGCCGAGCCAGCAATCGAGAAGAAGCACGGCGTACGCACCACCGTCACCGGCGCGACAGCGATCCAGATCGACATTTCGTCCCGACTCAAGAGTGCTCTGCTGCCGTTCGGCATCCTCGTCGTCGGGCTGTCGTTGTTCCTGCTCGCTGCCGTGTTCAGGTCAATTCTCGTTCCGCTCAAGGCAACTCTGGGCTACCTGCTGTCGGTCGGCGCTTCCTTTGGCGCCGTGGCGCTGGTGTTCAACGAGGGCTGGCTCAGTGGACCGCTGAACGTCGAGCAGACTGGACCGGTCATCAGCTTCTTGCCGATCGTCCTTATGGGCGTCCTCTTCGGCCTTGCGATGGACTACGAGGTCTTCCTGGTCTCGCGCATGAAGGAAGAGTTCGCGCGCACGAAGGACGCTCCCGGGTCGATCGTGCGCGGGTTCGTCTCGAGTGGCCGGGTCGTGACGGCGGCCGCAGCCATCATGTTCGCGGTGTTCGCCGCCTTCGTCCCGGACTCAGACCCGTCGATCAAGCCGGTCGCCCTGGGTCTCGCCGTCGGTGTGTTCGTCGACGCGTTCCTGGTGCGCATGATCGTCGTACCTGCCGCGCTCCAACTCTTCGGCGCCCGAGCCTGGTGGCTTCCGGCGTGGATCGACCGCTGGCTCCCCCACGTCGACGTCGAGGGCGAAGGACTGCGTGCACGGCTGACCCAGGCGACATGGCCGGCCGATCGGGCGGACGTCGTGCTGACCGCCGAGCAACTGGTCCTCGCCGCGCCGTACGACGTCGATCGCGCTCCGCTCGACCTGCGTCTTGAACGTGGACGCTGGATGCTCGTCACCGGCCACGACCGCGGCGTCAAGAACGCGCTGCTGCTGACACTCGCCGGGCGTCTCCCGTTCGCCAGCGGCCAAGTACGCGTGGCTGATCACCTCCTGCCGTTCGAGGCTGGCCACGTGCGAGCACGCGTCCAGCTGGCCGAGTTCACCGGAATCAACGACCTCGACCCGCAGATGACCGTTGGCGAGCACGTTGCCCAGCAGCTCTCGGTCGGTACGCTGCGCGCCTGGATCGCCAAGTCACGCATCGACGAGGTCATCACCGGAATCAACTCTGCCCTCTTCGACGCGTATGCCTGGGCGCGCGCCGGCGACCCGCTGCCGTTGCGCAGTGGCGACCGGGTGGCCTACCTCTCAGATCTCGAACGCCTCACCCTCGGCGTCGCCCTCAGCCTGACGTCGTCCCCAGACATCGTGATCATTCCCGACATCGACGACCTGCGTTCCCCGAGCCAGATCCAGCTGTTCTGGTCGACCGTCGGTGCCCTCACGGGCATCGAGGGACCCAGCGTCATCGCGAGCGTCACGTACGCCGCCGAGGGACCTCGCGACGTCGAGCATGTTGACATCGTCGAGCTGCCTGCCAGACTCCCCCACCACGAAATGGCTCACTGATGTTCACCTCCCGCTCTCTCCCGTGGTTCGAGCTCGCCCGCCTGACGCGCGCACGCCGCACCCGCATCGCCCTCCTGACAGTCATGGTCGTGCCGCTGCTGGCCGGGCTGCTTCAGACGCTGACCGACGCCGGCGATGACGTCAGCACCGTGCGGGCCGCCATCGTCAACAACGACGAGATCGTGACGACCAAGGACCTCAAGGGAAACGAAATGCCTGTCGCGGTCGGACGACTGCTTGCGGGCCAGCTCGCGGGCGACACATCCGCCGACAACTTCGACTGGGTCATCACACACAGCAAGGACGCAGCCTCCGGGCTGAAGGACGGCACATACGGCGCCGTGCTCACGATTCCCAAGAACCTGTCGGCGTCGGCCATCTCGACCGCCGGCAAGAACCCCGAGCAGGGCACGCTGGGCATCGAGACGAACGACACCACGAGCTACCTCAACGGCCAGATCGCCCGCGTCGTCGGAAAGGCGACAACCTCGACGCTGAACGGTTTCGTCACAGAGACGTACCTCGACAACTTGTACGTCGGCTTTGGCACCATCAAGTCTTCCGTCGGCAAGGCCGCAGATGGTGCAGGCAAGCTCGACGACGGAGCTCAACAGCTCAGTGACGGTCTGGCGCTGCTCAAGCAGAAGACTGCGACATTCCCCGGCGATGCCAAGAAGCTCGATTCCGGCGTCGCCCAGCTCGACGATGGGGTCCGACAGCTCGACAGCGGCGTCGCCGAGCTCAAGGACGGCAGCGCACAGCTCAAGAGTGGCTCAGCTCAGCTCGCCTCGGGCATGGACCAGCTCGTCGCGAAATGCCCCGCGCTGATTCTTTTCCAGGCCTACTGCGACGGTGTGGCTCAGGCTCGAGACGGAGCCAAGCAGCTGGCTGGTGGAACGGCCGAGCTCGACGGAGGAATCGGAACCCTGAAGGGTGGCACGTCCGAGCTCGCGGACGGAACCGGGCAGCTTCACGACGGCACCCGGCAGCTCGCCGATCAGGCCCCGAAGCTGGCCAACGCCATCTCACAGGCTTCAGTCGGCGCCTCCCAGCTGGCGGGTGGGTCGGGCAAGCTCGCAGACGGACTCAAGGCTGGAGCCGACCAGGTGCCCAGTTACAGCGCTGGCGATCGGGCTCAGCTCAGCAAGGTCGTGGCAACCCCGGTGACGGCCAAGGCCGAAAAGATCAACGCCGTCGAATCGGCTACCCGGGCCCGCATCCCGTTCGTCCTGGCCGTTGCGCTGTTCCTCGGCGCACTGGCCACCTTCATCTTGCTCACCCCACTCGCGGCTCGTGCTCTTGCGGCGGCACTGCCCGGGTGGCGCGCGACGTTCGCCGGCTACCTTCCTGCACTGCTGCTCGCGGGTGGGCAGGTTGCAGCCCTGCTCGGAGTGTTCGCTCTGACCGATCGGCTAGGCGTGGAGCGGCCCGTCCAGTTCACCGTGGTCGCCTTCGTCGCCGCTTGGACCTTCACGGCTGTCGTCCAGGCGCTGGTGGCCCTGTTCGGACGCGGCGGAATCTTCGCCGGGGCGGCCTGGCTGTTCGTGCAGGCCTCGATGTCGGATCCGAGCCAGCCGGCTGGCAGCCTCCCCAGCCTGCTCGACGCCCTCCGTACCCTCTCGCCGTTGAATCCGGCAATCGAGGGCCTTCGTGGCGCCCAGACCGGCGGAGCAGGCATCACCGCGCCGATCATCACTCTGATGGTGTGGCTCGTGCTCGGACTCATCGCGACCTCGATCGCCGCCTATCGTGAACGCACTGTGACAGTCACGCAGGTGCAGCTCAGCGCAGCATGAGCTGAAGTGAGCGAAGAGGGATCCCTCGTCAAGACCGCACGACGTGGCGGCTTCGCCGCCCGTGCGCACGGTCGGTGGTGGGGCCCGACTCGAGTACTCGCTTGGATTCACCGAAGGTCAGGGCTCCCAGAATGACTAAGGGCTCCTCACCTCGCACTCAGGTGGGGAGCCCTGTCCTTCGGTGGGCGAAGAGGGACTCGAACCCCCGACCTCCCGGGTGTAAACCGGATGCTCTAACCAACTGAGCTATTCGCCCTCGGGAACCAGCGGAACATTACCGCAGACCTGTGCCGATCAAGAAAATGAAGCGGCTGCCAAGGTCTCGGGTCCCTGGCAGCCGCAGCAGAATTATCAAACCGCATTCACGAGTCGCCGCGCAGCCAAATTGACCAAGAACTCAGGAAATATCCGCAAGAACTTTTCGGACGTCATCGAAGTTCCGCGGATCGCCGATCCCCTGCACGATCTTCCAACGCAACAGACCCTCGCGATCGATGACGAACGTGCCGCGGTTCGGGGCACCGGCACCCTCGTTAAAGGCGCCGTACGAGCGAGAAACTTCGCCGTGCGGCCAGAAGTCGCTGAGCAACGAGAACTCATAGCCGTCGCGATCCGAGAACGCCCGGTTGGAGAAGAAGTGATCACAGGAGATCGCGAGGATCTCAGCATCGAGCTCGCCGAAATCACCCAGGTTGTCGCGGATCTCGCATAGTTCGCCGGTGCAGATGTCGCTGAACGCGAACGGGAAGAACACAATCACGACGTTCTTGCCGCGGAACGACGACAGCGAGATCTCCTCGCCGTGCTGACTCTTGAGCGTGAAGTCCGGTGCAACCGAACCGATGTCGATGCTCACCGCTTGTGAGCGGTGAGACGAGTTGCGGCCCATTCGGCTGAAGCCGAGGACGTCGTCGTTGTCGACAGACCCGCAATCGGAGCCGCCTCTACGACGTCGGCGCCTGGCACGTAGCCGGGCCGTCCGATCTTGGGTGTGAGCAGCCATACGGAGCCGCCCTCAACGAGGTCCTGCAGCGATCCGACGAGCTCATCGACCAGGTCGCCGTCGCCGTCGCGCCACCAGAGAATGACGCCGTCAACCACATCGCCGACGTCGCCATCGACCAGGTTGTTGCCGGTGTGACGCTCAATCTCGACACGGAGCTCCTCGTCGACGTCCTCATCCCAACCAAGCTCCTGGATGACGGTGTCAGGACCGAAGCCCAACTTGCCCGCGTCCACCGCGATGTCTCCCTACGTTCGTTGAAAACCTACTGAAAAGTAGGTTTGTCTGCCCTGTTGCCGGTATCAC
>JAKFCR010000310.1:0-1918 GCA_036676545.1 Aeromicrobium sp.
TCTTGGCGGCCACCGTGGCAGATCCTGCCGTGGTGACGGACGTGAGCTTGACCAGCGGGGTGTTGCCGATGAGCTCAACGATGTGTTCAGCGATTCGCATGTGTCCATACTCCCACTCGGCTGTAGCAACGGGGATTGGGTCACGGGTGGGTGAGGACGGGTGCGGCTTCCTTGACCTCGAGCTCGGCGGTCGGACCGGACGCCAGGAGGGTCTGGTCGATCGTGTTCCATGAGCCGCCGTCGACGCGGTATCGCACCCGGTATGTCACGTCGACGCGAGGACTGATGGCCTCGGCGGGTTGCCGATAGCGGTAGGTCACGTCAGTCGATGGGTAAGGCTTGCCGGGCTTGGAGGTTGTCGAGGCAGTGCCGTCGCCGTGGAGCCAGCGGTAGCGGATCGGCGACGCGATCAGGTCGACGTCGAAGCCCAGCAGCGTCACGCTGCGGTTGAACTGCTCCGGCTCTGTGTAGAAGATCGTCGGCACGTTCACAAGCGTCGAGGTCCCAGGCTGGATCTGCACTTCCAAGCTCGGCAACCCGATCTCCCGCACCGCCCGCAAGATCTCACCCTCAGTCACCTCAGCCCCGTCAGGATCCGTCGGTAGGTAGACCCGGCACCCGTAGCGGCCGATGACGGGATCGACTCGACAATCCATCCGCGGCCGAGGCTTCGGCTTCGTGTTCACGATTGGGGTGACGGAGCGTTGCCCATCAGGGGACAGCCGTCCTGCCTCGAGTCTGAGTCGGGCACCTTCTGAAGGATCCACATCGAAATCAGCGTGCGCAGGAGCGGCAAGGCTGATGACTAGTGCTGCGGCCATCGGGGCAAGGGAACGATTCACGATGTGGCCTGGAGTTCAAGGGTGGTGAGGCTCCACGCTCCGGTAGATCTGCTCACGACAAACGTGAGATCTGAATCCTCGGGGACTCCAGGTTTGGGTTTGGAATCCCGATCCTTCGCGACAGTCCCGGCGGGTGAGGTGACGGTTCCAAAGACGACGGTCTTGTCATCGTCGACGGTGACGTCGAGGTCGCCAAGGCTCCAATCTGAATCCTTGAAGAATCCTCCTTTCGCGTATGTGTCTCGGTAAAGCTCGATATAGCTCTGACAGCCGTCACAGTCAGGCGATGAAAGCTGTGAGAGGAACTCCACATCGCCGGTATTCGATGCGTAGTTCAGGACCTCGATGTAGTGGGCGACGAAGGCGGAGGCGCCTTCTGGGGTGTTCTCCTTCGCTTGCGCCGGCATGGTCGGTGCTGTCGCGGTGGGCGTGGCTGACGTCGTGGGCTTGGGTTCCTTGGGCTCGGGGTCAGTGCACCCGGCAACCAGGACCAACAGTGATGTCGCAACGACAAGTCTGAGCATGATCCCCCCGAATCGAATGCGAAAAACCTACCGAAGCGTGCGCACCTTGTCAGCACCGAGTTTCCGCCTGTGGACGAGGCGTTCCCACGCCCTGAATACGCTGAAGCCATGACTCGCACCCTCGGCTCCAGCGGCATCAAGGTCTCGACCGTCGGCGTCGGCTGTAACGCGTTTGGCACCCGCATCGACCAGGAACAGACCACTGCTGTCGTGGATGCCTGCTTCGAGAACGGCGTGAACTTCTTCGACACCGCCGATGTGTACGGCGAGAGTGAGGTGCTGCTCGGCAACGCGCTCAAGGGTCGTCGAGACGAGGTGGTCCTTGCGACGAAGTTCGGCATGGATCTCCAGGGCCGCAACGGCGACGACCGGGGTCGCCGCGGCAGTGCGGCATACGTGAGGACGGCCATCGAGGCGAGTCTCAAGCGACTCGGCACCGACCACGTCGATCTCTACCAGCTGCACACCCCGGACCCGCAGACGCCGATCGAGGAGACTCTCGGGGCCCTCAACGAGCTGGTCGTCGAGGGCAAGGTGCGCGCGATCGGCAGC
>JAKFCR010000311.1:0-2144 GCA_036676545.1 Aeromicrobium sp.
TGATGGCACGTTCCTAGATTGAACCCACGGACTCACTTCGGCCAACGTGGCCGGTCTCGGGGAGGTTCACATGATGCAGTGGAACGAAAACTGGGCGGCACAGGCCGCATGTCGTGGAAAGTCTGACGCGCTGTACGTCAAGGGCGCTGAGCAGAACCGCGCGAAGCAGCTGTGCTCGACGTGTCACGTACGCGCTGAGTGCCTTGCTGAGGCGCTGGACAACCGCATCGAGTGGGGTGTCTGGGGCGGTATGACCGAGCGCGAACGTCGTGCGCTGTTGCGTCGTCGTCCCAATGTCACGGCTTGGCGCAACATCCTCCAGGTCGCCAGCTAGTCCTTCTTCGCGAGAAGATCGCCGATCTCCCGTAGTCCGTCGAGGTCGTGGACGTCTCCAGCGAGGGCTGGGACAGACACAGTCGGCACTCCACCGTGTGCCGCGGCGAAACCTGCCTTGAGTCTCGATTCGCGCGCCGAAACCTTGAGTCGTGCAGCGTGGATCGCCAGTAGGTCAGCTGCGACCTGATCTGTCGGGCTCCCTGATGCGAGCCGACGTCCGGCTGACTCGGCATCGGCAGCCGTGATCCCCTGAGCGCCCTTGTCGTGGACACGGTTGATGACCAGGCCAGCGAGAGGCATGTTCTCCCCCGCGAGCCGCTCGACGAAGTACGAGGCCTCGCGCATGGCGGCAGGCTCGGGCGAAGCAACGACCACGAATGCCGTCTCCTCAGCCTGCAGGAGCGCGTACGTCCCCTCGGCTCGCTGTCTGAACCCGCCGAACAGCGTGTCGAACGCAGCGATGAACGTCTGCATGTCCGTGAGCACCTGAGCTCCGAGCACCTTGTTGAGCGCGCCAGTGACGATGCCGAACCCAGCCGTGAGGAGCTTGGCCGGACCCTTGGCCGGGGCGAGCAGCAGCTTGATGAACCTGCCGTCGAGCATCGACGAGAGCCGTTCGGGCGCATCGAGGAAGTCGAGGGCTGATCGCGACGGGGGAGTGTCGACGATGATCAGGTCCCAACGGTGCTTGTCGCCGACGGCCTCGGCGTGCAGCTGACCGAGCTTCTCCATGGCCATGTACTCCTGCGTGCCCGCGAACGAGCTCGACAGCGCCACGTAGAACGGGTTGTTGAGGATCTGTGCGGCCTTCTCCGGTGATGCCTGCTGTTCGACGACCTCGTCGAACGTGCGCTTCATGTCGAGCATCATCGCGTCGAGCGAGCCGGGCCCGCCGCTGACGCCCTTGACCGGCCGCGGGGTGTTGTCGAGCTCGGTCAGTCCCATGGACTGCGCAAGGCGACGAGCTGGGTCAATCGTGAGTACGCATACCTTGCGACCCTGCTCGGAGGCTCGGAGTCCCAGCGCTGCAGCGGTCGTGGTCTTGCCAACACCACCGGAGCCGCAGCACACGATGATCTCGGTCTTACGGTCCGCGAGGAGCGCATCGATGTCGAGGGTGCCTGTGGCTGTCCCGGACATCCCACGTGGCGTGGCCTTCACCTTGCGAGGCGGTGGAGCCTTCTTGGGGCTCATGCGACTCCCTCGCTTTTTAGGATCTCGGCGAGCTCGAAGAGCGCGCCGAGATCGATGCCGTCTGGGAGCGACGGGAGCTCGATCAGCGGCTGGCCACAGTCGACCAGGAGCTCCCGCTGGCTCTCCTGGAGCTCCTGGCGCTTCAGGCTGGCAACTCCGCCAGCCATCAGGTCAAACGCCGCCTTGGGGTCGAGACCCACCGACTCCAGCGAGTCGCCGACGGCGTCGACGGTCACGTTGCGGGTGAGGAGCGCCGCCTTGGTGCTCGCGCTGACCATCGGCGGTCGTACGAGGTTGAGGATCACGTGGCCGACCGGGAGCCGCTCACTCCTCAGCTCGGCAATGCCGTCGATCGTCTCCTGGACTGGCATCTCCTCGAGCACTGACACGACGTGCACGCGAGTGTCCTTCGACCGCATCATCTCCATGATCGAGTCGGCTTGACGGCGGATCGGCCCGACCTTCGCGAGTCCGGCGACCTCGGAGTTGACGTTGAGGAACCGGGTGATGCGGCCGGTCGGCGGTGCGTCCATGACCACTGCGTCGTACGTGAAGTCCCGGCCCTCGCGTCGGCGGGCGGCTTCGTAGACCTTGCCGGTCAGCAGCACATCGCG
>JAKFCR010000312.1:0-1980 GCA_036676545.1 Aeromicrobium sp.
CGAAGGCACCAAGTACGGCGACACCAAGCTCGTCGACCACATGGCCGCTGACGGCCTGTGGGATGCGCTGACTGACCAGGCCATGGGTGGCCTGACCGAGCAGATCAACGCCGACGGCACCAAGCTCACCCGCGAGGCGCAGGACGCATTCAGCGCCCGATCGCACCAGCTCGCGGCGACCGCCCAGAAGAATGGCGTGTTCGACGAGGAGATCGTCCCGGTGACGATTCCGAGCCGTCGCGGTGACGATGTCGTCATCTCCGAGGACGAGGGCGTTCGTGGCGACACGACGACCGAGTCGCTCGGCAAGCTGCGTCCCGCGTTCAGTAAGGAAGGCACCATCACGGCCGGCTCCGCCAGCCAGATCTCCGATGGTGCTGCCGCTGTTGTCGTGATGAGCAAGGCCAAGGCCGAAGAGCTGGGTCTTTCGTGGATCGCCGAGATCGGTGCCGCAGGTACGGTCGCCGGCCCCGACTCGAGCCTGCAGCTCCAGCCGGCCAACGCGATCGAGAAGGCCGCCGCGAAGGAAGGCATCGCCGTCTCCGACATCGACCTGTTCGAGCTCAACGAGGCATTCGCTGCGGTTGGACTCGAGAGTTCCGCCCAGCTCGGCATCTCCGAGGACAAGGTCAACGTCAACGGTGGAGCCATCGCCCTGGGTCACCCGATCGGCGCCAGTGGCGCTCGCATCGTGCTGCACCTGGCATTGGAGCTCGGTCGCCGCGGTGGCGGCATCGGTGCTGCAGCGCTGTGTGGCGGTGGCGGTCAGGGTGACGCCCTGATCATCCGCGTACCCAAGAAGTAGTCATCCCACGGTGAGCAGTCGGGCGGTCTCGGTCGCCGATCTCGTCGAGCGCGCCCAGGCCGGAGAGGCCCGGGCCGTCGCCCGGCTGATCTCACTCGTTGAAGATCAAGCACCAGAGCTGCGTGAGGTCAGCGCAGCGCTCACGCCGCACACCGGTCGAGCCCACATCGTGGGCCTGACTGGTGCGCCCGGCGTCGGCAAGTCGACCTCGACCTCGGCGCTGGTCAAGGCGTTGCGCGCCCAAGGGCGACGCGTCGGCGTGCTCGCCGTCGATCCGACGTCCCCGTTCTCCGGCGGAGCGTTGCTGGGTGACCGCATCCGTATGCAGGACCACGCGACCGATGAGGGCGTATACATCCGGTCGATGGCCAGCCGGGGACACCTCGGCGGTCTGTCAGTCGCTGCACCGCAGGCTCTGCGGGTGCTCGATGCCGCGGGTTGCGACGTCGTATTGGTCGAGACCGTTGGCGTGGGTCAGTCCGAGGTCGAGATCTCAGGGCTCGCCGACACGACGCTGGTGCTGTTGGCACCCGGAATGGGCGACGGAATCCAGGCCGCCAAGGCCGGCATCCTCGAGATTGGTGACATCTTCGTCGTCAACAAGGCTGATCGCGAAGGAGCCGCGTCGACGCGTCGTGAGCTCCGATCCGTCGTGGCGATGTCCGATCGCGCAGACGAAGCGTGGAAGCCGCCCGTACTTTTGGCGGTTGCCACCACGGGCGAGGGCGTCGACGAGGTCGCAGAGCAGATCGCCCTGCATCACGCTCATCTGACGGACACGGGGGAGCTGGGCCGTCGTCGACTCGCCCGCACCCGACGAGAGATCGAGGCGCTCGCGCTCAACGCCGTACGAATGCGCTTTGGTGATCTGTCCGGCGATGCCCGCCTCGACACGCTTGCGGCGGACGTACTCAACGGCACTACGGACCCGTACTCCGCCGCCGACACGCTGATCGAGAATCTCTAGCTAAGCGGCGCGCCGCACGCGTCCTAAGCCACCCAATCGTTAAGAATGGGGTCGTGCTGAAGAAAGTCATCACATTGCTCGTCGTTGGTTTCGGGGTCTACTACCTGCTGACGGCGCCTGCTGGCGCGGCCGATGCCGTGAGCAACGCGGCCGGAGCGGTCATCGATGCATTCAGCCAGGTCGGCGTCTTCGTCAACGAGCTCGTCGC
>JAKFCR010000313.1:0-5302 GCA_036676545.1 Aeromicrobium sp.
TTGATTCGCAGGGCGGACTTGGGGCAGACGGCCACGGCGCGCTGGACGCGATCGCGGTTCTCGTCGGTCACCGTGGGGTCCTCCACCTGCAGGAAGTCATCGTCATCGACGAAGAACACGTCAGGTGCCATTGCCTCGCACAAGGCATTCGCCTCGCACACATCGAAGTCGACTTCGACCTTTGCCATCGTGAATCCGCTCCTCGCTTCAGGACGGTAGAACTAGAACGTGTTCTATTCTATCCCAGCGCCGTGAGTTTGGATATGGCCCAGTCGCCCTCGCCCCGCGTCAGGGTGACCACGATGCTGTTCTGGGTCGCCTGCTGCTTGGCAGACTTCCCGACCCCGGCCGTCGTCGTCTGGTTAAGGAAGACCAAGACCTTGGCCTTGTGCTCGGTCGCGCTGATGATCGAGGAGGCAACCGCGGTCGCCTGCAGCACGATCTTGTTCTTCTCGGTGTTCGCCTTGACCTGCGCCATCGTCGCGTCGTACTCCTTGCGGAACGACTTCGTCATCCGCGCCCGGGCTGTTTCCAGGTCGTTCTCGAACGTCTTGTAGTCGTACGACAGCGTGCGGGTGGCCAAGTCGGCTCCAGAGATCAGCACCTCGGTGCGGGCGTCGTCACCGATCAGAAGTCCGCTGGCGGTCGTGCTGGCCGAACCTTGCTCGGCCTGCCACCACAGCGCGCCAACGCCGGCTGCAGCAAGCACCACGAGCGTCGCCAGCACCAGGGTGAGGTTCTTGAAGAGTGGGGCAAGTCGTTCCGCCACGGACGGGCGATCGGCCTGGGCATCGTGAACGACCTCGGCGGCGCCAGCCTTCGTAGCCGGAACCTTCTTGGCCGGAACCTTCTTGGCGGCCACCTTCTTCACCGGTGCCGGAGGTGCAAGTCCAGTCTCAGGCTCGAGGATCGGGGTCACGTCTGACTGACAGAAGCGGCACTTGATCGCCGAGGCCTTGATGGTCTCGGCGCAGAACGGGCACACGCGCTCATCGCGCTTCAGCTTTGCCATGTCAACCCACGAACTCGAGCTGCGAGACAAGCCAACGGCTGTCCACCTTGGCCATCGTGAGCTTCATTCGCCACGACCGGTCCTCGATCTTGCCCTTGGTGCCCTTGTTCTGAACCTTGCTGCTCGCCGCGACGAAGACCGAAGCCGAGTCGTCATCCACGTCACCGAGACCGATCTGTTCGACGCGTCCCTTGGAGATCGACTCCTGTGTGACCGCAGCTTCCTTCAACGACTTCAAGGACGCTTGGTACTGCTTCTTGAACTCACCGGTCGCGCCGGCGAGAACCCGCTTGGTCAGCTGGTCCATCTTCGTGTGGTCCACAGCGAGAAAGGCCAGAGTCTCCGAGCGGGCTGCACGCGTGACATCGGCATACTGCTCGGCTCGAGCCTCTGCCGGCGTACTGCCCGGCGCCGCTGCACTGCCGCGCACGGCGAACAGGACCAGCCATGCAACGAGAACAGCAAGTGCGACTAGAAGGACGGCGTTCGTGGTGGAGATTCGTTTCACTGGTTCTTCCAGTCGAAGAGCGGCGGCGCATACTTCGTGCCGCGCATGTTGAACGGCGGGTCTGAAGCGCAGTTTGCTTCATAGTACGGAGGCACAAAACCTTCCTCCGAAGTCGGACGCCACTGCCCGGGCGGAAGATAGCCCTCGGTACAGGCTGCGGGTTCCTGGTTGAGGTTGAGGTTGACCCGACCAAACTTCTGGCCGTCGGTCTGCGAGCCGTCAGTGAGGGCCGAGGGTCCTGAAGAGATGAGGCGCGGGAACGTGACGAGGAGCTGTTCGAGAGCCGGCAGGCGCGCGTCGAGGACCTCGGTGACGCTGATCAGCGGCTTGAGCAACGGCGGAAGAGACTTGCGGAGCGTGCGGACCAAGGCTGTGACCTCGTCCACCGACGGTCCTGCCCGGTCGAGGATTGCGCGGACGTCCTTGTCCGACGCTGCCAGGGTGTCGGTCACGTCTGCCAAGTTCTTGGCGAAGGACCGGATGTTCTCGGAGTTGTCCCTCTGTGTCTCGAGGACCGTCTTGGCATCGTCCAGCAGGGCGAGAGTCTGAGGCTCGTTCTCCACCGCTGCATCGATGAAGGCCTGTGCGCTGTCGACCATGGCCCGAAGCGGATTGGCGTTGTCACGGAACATCGTGCCGAGCTCAGTGACGACCGTGTTGAGCTCGCCGACGTTCACGCTGGAGACGAAGGCGTCGAGATCCTGCAGCAGCACGTCCTCACCGAGCGGAAGGCTCTCGGCCGTGCCACGCACCGTGTCGCCATCCTTGAGCAGCGGACCGTTCTTGGTGGTCGGCTCGAAGGAGATGTACTGCTCGCCGACAACACTGAGGTTGTGGACGAAGACGGGCGAGTCTGCCGGGATCTTGGTGTCCTCGTCGAGGGCCAGATCGACCCGCAGGCCGTCGCCTTCGACCTCCATCTTGGCGACCTTGCCGATCCTGACTCCGCGATAGCTTGCCTCGCTGCCCTCATAGAGTCCACCTGAACCCGGGAGCAGCACATGCACGGTGTAGCCGCGTCCGAGTGCCTGGTCGATGAAACCGAGGTAGTTGGCTCCGACGTACATGATGCTGGTGACGCTCAGCACGACGAAGGCGACGAGCCTGACCTTGATTCCGCGCCTCATCGGTTGCCTCCTCCCAGCAGTCCGCCGACAAGCTCCACGAGCCCGTTGGAATCGGTGTCTGCTTCGGACTCGGCTTCGTCATCGCCCGACTTGCCCGTGAGCAGGCCGTTCAGAAGCGTGTCGGGCTGGCCGTTCTCCTGCAGAGAGACCGGGTCGGCGGCCTCGCAGAGCGGAAGCAGTGGGAGCAATCCGCAGATCGGGTCGAAGACTCCGCTGGCCAGGCTGCAGATGGGTGCCGTGGGGAGCCCGCGGCACAGCGTCACGACTTCGTCGAGCGTTGTCGGCAACAGGCCACCTTCACTGACGGGAGTGAGCTTGATCTGCATCGAGAACACGACGTTGGCGAAGTCACCCTTGATCACGTCGGCTGCGTCGATCGGGAACGGGTAGCTGGAGGCCGTGACCAGGCCCGGGACCAACGATTTGCCGGTGTCGGAGAGATTGCGAAGCACGGGCTCGAGGTGGCGGAGCTCCGCGATCAGGTCGTCCTTGGTCTCGTTGACCACTCGAGTGCCGACCACGCCGAGCTTGTCGAGCTCGGCGAGCATGCCCACCAGCTGGTCGTGCTGGTTGCGCAGGACGTTGATGGCCGGGCCCGCCGCATCGATGGCCTTGCCGATCGTTTCCTTCTCGCTGACCAGTGTCTGGCTCAAGCCATTGATCGACTCGAGCGCGTTGACGATGTCGCCCTTCTGGGAGTCGAGCGTGCCGACCAGGGTGTTGACCTGGCTGAGCACGTCGCGCATCTCATCGGTCCGCCCGTCCATCATCGCGTTGAGCTCGCGAGTGATGGTCTGGAGCTGACCGAGTCCACCACCGGTCAGTACGAAGGAGAGTGCGCCGAGGACTTCCTCGACCTCCGGGTTGCGACCGGTCCGATCCATCGGGATCACGTCGCCCTGCCCCAGTCTGCCGGTGCCGGCCGGCTTGCCGTCGGCGCCGATGGGGGCTGAGAGCTCGATGTACTTCTCGCCGAGCAGGCTGGTCTGGCGAATTTCGGCCACCGCATTGTCGGGCAGCTTGACGTCATCACGAACCAGCATCTTGACCCGGGCATTCCAGCCCGATCGCACGATCTCCTCGACCTGTCCGATCGGCACGTCTCCGACCATCACGGCAGATCGAGGTACCACGTTGAGCGCGTCCGCGAAGTCGGCGCTCACTTCATAGCCGCCGTCCTGATCAACATTGTTTCCAGGCAAGGGCAGGTCGTAAATGCTGAACGTGCAACCGCTCAGCGCGAACGCGAGGAATGCTGCCACGACCAGGCGCAACTGGCGACGCATCATGATGCACCTCCGAGCAACGACACCAGATCCGGCTCGCCGCCCTCGGACGCGGGCGTTGGCGGACTCACAATGTCGGGCGTGGACGCCGCCTCGTCACTTGACGGTGCAGCACCACCCGACATGGCTGGCAACAGCGGAGTGAAGAGAGTCTCGAGAATGTCGCACACCACGTCCATGCCGGGAGCACCGGTGTTGGTCAGGGTCTGGCACAGGAACTGGTCGGGCCTGAACTGGATGCCCGGTTGCACCTGCACTCGCGAGCCGTAGGTGCCGGTGGTCGGTTCGAAGGCGAGAGCGAGGTTGCTCATCGCGAGCGAGCCCTCCTGGACCACGATGCCCACAGAATCCTTCTGGTTGTCGACCCGCTGCAGGAGGCTGGCCAGCAGGTCGATGTCCTTGCCGAGGGTCGCGCGGTTCTCCTTGATGAATCCCTTGACGGATCCCAGCACGTCGGCGAGTGACTCGAGCACAGCCTTCAGCTCATCGCGTTCTCCCGCAAATTGCTCGGAGACGCCTGCCAGCTGGGTCAGGAACTCCTCGACCGTCGCGTCATCGGTCGCCAAAGTGTCAGTGATCTCGGCGAGTGAACGTACGTTCTCGAACAGCGGGCCGCGGTTGTCCGCGAAGACCTCAGCGGCCTTCGACAGGTTGCGAATCGTCTTGGAGCCGAGCGCCCCGTTGCCCTCGAGCGCCTTCACACCTGCAGTGAGCAGGTTGTCGAGCGCCCCCTTGGTCGAACCGGCCTGTGGGCCAAGCGTCACAGCGAGGTCGTCGAGTGACTTGAACATGCGATCGAGCTCGATGGGGGTCTGCGTACGGGCCAACGGGATGTCTCCGTCGTTCTTCATCGCCGCGCCCTTGCTGTACGCGGGGTAGACCTGTACATAGCGGTCGGCCACCAGTGTCGGCGTGATCACCGCAGCCTCGGCGTCGGCCGGGATCTTGTAGTCGCTGTCGTACGTCATCTCGACACGGACGCTGTTGCCCTCGGGCACGACGGCCGTCACTTCGCCAACGCGTACGCCCATGACTCGAAGGTGGGTGCCCGGGTATACGCCGACGGCACGATCGAAATGAGCCGTGACGGTGCGTGACCCTTCGCCCGGGAAGATCAGGAAGGCGAGCAGCAGCAGGCCGACGGGTACGGCCGCCAGCACCAGCTGAGTCCTTCTGCTCCAGCTCGACATCATCCACCCCCTGGCTTGGTGGGCAGGAACTCGCCGGCGAACACGCCCGCGATGTTGGGGACATAGGCGTCGAACCACGGTCCGGTGCCAACGATGTTGCCCAGAATGTTGACGTAGGGCCCGTAGTTCTTGAGCAGCGTCTCGATCTTGTCCTCGCGGGCGTGCAGGAAGAGAAGCAC
>JAKFCR010000314.1:0-8316 GCA_036676545.1 Aeromicrobium sp.
GCGGCAACGCCAAGCGTCCTGCCGACATCGGAGAGATCGCCGGCGTCCTTGCCGACCTTCTCGGGGTTGTGCACGATCACCGCTGTCAGATCGAGATCGGGGTGTGCGTCGACCGCGCGAATGGACGCGCGCCCGACATTGCCCGTTCCCCACACGGCGGTTCTGATCTGATCAGCCATGACGGACCAACTTCCCTCTAGTTGTGCCAGCTTGAGTCAGCGAAGACCGGTCTTGCGCATGATCTTGAGCGACGTCTGGGTCTGCTTGGCGTACGCGTCGTACGTCTGCTTGCCCTGCGGCCCCATGATCTGCTTCTTGAGCACGCCGATGTTCTGGGCGTCTGTGTACTTGAGAAGACCCTGGTCTCCGTGTCGGGCGCCGACGCCGGACTGCTTCAGGCCACCCGAAGGTGTGCCCTTCGAGGCGTAGGCCGTCGCGAGGATGTCGTTGACGTTGACGTTGCCCGAGTCGATGCGACGAGCGACATCCTTGGCGTGATCGAGGTCCTTGCTCCAGACCGAGGCGTTGAGGCCGTAGTCGGTGTCGTTGGCGAGCGCGACGCCCTCGTCCTCGGTCTTGAAGCGGTACAGGCCAACGACCGGTCCGAAGGTCTCAGTCGATCCGGCGAGCATGTCCTTGGTGACACCCTCGAGGATCGTCGGCTCGAAGAACGCGGGACCGAGGTCGGGACGGGCGTTGCCACCGGTGAGGACCTTGGCGCCCTTGGCCTTGGCGTCCTCGACGTGGGACACGACGCGGTCCTTGTGGTCGACGGACACCAGCGAGCCCATGTCGGGCAGGAAGTCGTACGCGGCGCTGACGTTGAGCTTCTGCGTTTCAGCCACGAACTTGTCGCGGAACTCGTCATAGACCGAGTCGTGGATGTAGAGGCGCTCGATGTGCATGCAGATCTGGCCGGAGTTGCCGAAGCTGCCGAAGAGGGCCGCGTGCACGGCTTCGTCGATGTTGGCGTCCTCGAGCACGAGCATCGGGTTCTTGCCGCCCAGCTCGAGGCAGCAGCCGATGAGGTTCTTGCCGGCGAGCTCGCCGATCACGCGCCCGGTCGCCGTCGAACCGGTGAACATGACGTAGTTGGAGTTGGCCAGCATCGGGCCGCCGACATCGGGGCCCTCGCCGCAGATGACCTGGACGAGGCCCGCCGGAATGCCGGCCTCCTCGAGGAGCTGGACGCCGAACAGTGGCGACAGCGAGGTCTTGTTGTCGGGCTTGAGTACGACCGCGTTGCCGGCGATCAGCGCCGGGATCGTGTCGGATACGCCGGTCGCGAACGGGAAGTTCCACGGCGCGATGATCGCGACGACGCCCTTGGGGCGCCTGACCTCTGTCGAGTACGAGAGGAACGGCACGGGTCCGGCGTGCTTGCGGTCCTTGAGCAGCTTGGGCGCCCGCTTGATGTAGTGGCTGGCACCCATTGGAATGTCGCAGGACTCCTCGAAAGCCATGCGACGGTTCTTGCCGCTCTCGGCCTGGATCAGGTCGGTGATGAGCATCTGGTTGTCGATCACGAGGCGGTGGAACTTCTTCATGACGCCGAGCCGCTTCTTGATCGACCACGAGCCCCAGATCTCCTGGGCAGCGCGCGCGTCGGCACAGGCCTGGACGATGTCGCTCTCGGACGACTGGGGGAGCTCGACCAGCAGATCACCGGTGTAGACCTCGGTCAGCTTCCACGTGTTGCCGGTGCTGCCGGGTACGCGCTTCACCAAGCTGTCGAGGAACTCCGGCGTCAGGCTGGCCGGCCGCTTGACGCTCATGAACCCAGCACCAGGTCGGCTGCCTTGTCGCCGATCATGATCGACGGTGCGTTCGTGTTGCCTCCGATGATCGACGGCATGATCGACGCATCCGCGACGCGCAAGCCTTCGATGCCGCGGACCTTGAGGTCCGGACCGACAACGGCGCGGTCATCGGTGCCCATACGACAGGTGCCGACTCCGTGATAAACGGTCGTGGCCCGGTTGAGGACCTCGGCCTTCATGTTGGCCGCGTCGTACTCCGGACCCGGGTGCAGCTCGGCCTTGACGTTGCCGGCAAATGCGGCCGACTTCATGATCTCGCGGATGATCTCGACACCCTCGGCCAGCACCTGCTGGTCGCCGGGCTCGGCGAGGTAGTTCATGTCGATCAACGGCGCCGTGGCGGCGTCGGCCGAGGCGAGACGGATCGTGCCGCGGCTGCGCGGGTAGATCAGCGTCGACATGACGGTGATCGCCTTGCGCGGATCGACCTGGTGACGAACCGGCGCGTCCTGGTTGGGCGACGGGTAGGCCCAGGGCAGCACGTGCAGCTGGAGGTCAGGAACGTCGGTGGCGAGCGACGTACGTACGAAGGCCACCGTCTCGAACACGGAGTTCTCGAGGAACGACCCACCAACGGTGAGCTCCTTGGCGAGGCCGCGGGCGAAGTAGGACGCCTTCCCCTTGTGCTTGGCGTTGGGCATGATCCACGTCGTCGGGACGAACAGGTGGTCGTGCAGGTTCTCGCCGACGGGGAGGTCAGCCTTGACCTCGATGCCGTGCTCCTTGAGATGGTCGGCGGGACCGACACCCGAGAGCATGAGCAGCTGGGCCGAGCCGATGAAGCCTGCCGAGAGGATGACTTCCTTGCCGGCTCGGAGCGTACGTCGGTTGCCCTTCTTGTCGAGGATCTCGACGCCGGTTGCCCGGCCGTTCTCGATCACGACCTTCTGCGCGTGGACCTCGGTCAGGACCTCGAGGGTCGGACGGTCGGTGTTGGTGATGTAGCCGCGTGACGAGGAGTAGCGCTTGCCGCTGTCGGCGCTCTGCTGGAAGTGGCTCACGCCCTCCTGCTCGGCTGCGTTGTAGTCCTTGAGGATCTTGACGCCGAGAGTGTCGGCGGCGGCCTGCTCGAACTGCAGCGCCGCTTCGGTCCGCTGGGTGTGGCGCTGGACCTTGATGGGTCCACCTGCACCGCGGAACTCGTTCTCGCCGTCCTCGAAGTCCTCGACGCGCTTGTAGGTCTCGTTGACCGAGTCGGCGTCCCAGCCGGTGTTGCCCTCTGCCGCCCAGGAGTCGTAGTTGGCGCGGTTGCCGCGCACCCAGAGCAGGCCGTTGACCGAGCTCGAGCCGCCGAGCACCTTGCCGCGGGTCTGCGGGATGACACGGTTGTTCATGTGCTTCTGTGGCGTTGTGTAGTAGCCCCAGTCGACCGTCTTCTTGATCTTGGGCTCGGCGTGCATCGGGCCGATCATGCCGGGCTTGGTGACCAGCATCGAAGAGTCCTTCTTGCCCGCCTCTAGCAGGATCACGGATGCGCCGGATGCGGCGAGACGTGACGCAACGGCGGATCCGGCGCTGCCGGCACCGACGACGATGTAGTCAGCTTCGTCGCGGGGTTGGTTCTTGGTCATGTGCAGCTCTCTGTCAGATTCGTTCGATGATGGTGCCCGATGCCTGCGCCCCTCCGGCACACATCGAGATGAGGGCGGTGCTGGCATCGCGGCGCTCAAGCTCATGAAGCGCAGTGGTCAGCAACCGGGTGCCGGTCGAGCCGACGGGGTGTCCGAGGGCGATGGCGCCACCGTTCACGTTGATCTTGTCCTCGGGCACCGAGTGCACCTTGGCCCACGACATCACGACGCCCGCGAAGGCCTCGTTGACCTCGCAGATGTCAATGTCGGAGATGGACATTCCGCTGTCCTTGAGGAGCTTCTCCGTTGCTTGTACGGGGCCGTCGAGGTGATAGTACGGGTCGGCGCCGACCAGGCAGGACGTGATGATGCGGGCGCGGGGCTTGAGCCCGAGCGACGCGGCGAGGTCGGAATCCATCAGCAGCAGCGCCGAGGCGCCGTCGGAGATCTGTGAGGACGTGCCCGCGGTGTGCGTACCTTCGGGCATGACGGGCTTGAGCGTGGCGAGCTTCTCGAGTGATGTCTCGCGGATGCCCTGATCGGAGTCGACGATCTGGGTGTCGCCGGTCGGCTTGCCTTCTTCGTCGAGGACGGGAGCCTTGATGGCGAAGATCTCGCGACCGAAATGGCCGGCGTCGCGGGCGGCCTTGGCCTTCTCCTGCGACCAGAGACCGAATGCGTCGACCTCTTCGCGGGAGAATCCACGGTCGTGGACGATGCGGTCGGCACCCACGAACTGGTTGGGCAGGTCAATCGACCAGTCGTCGGGTCGTGGATCGCCGGTGCCGGGCGGAACGTTCGCACCAAGACCAACGCGTGACATCGACTCGACGCCACACGAGATACCAGCCTTGATCTGGCCGGCGGCGATCATCGCGTTGATGAGGTGCGTGGCCTGCTGAGCAGACGAGCACTGCGCGTCAATTTGCGACGAGGAGGTGGCATTCGGCAAGCCGGCATGCATCCAGGCGCGACGGATCATGTTGTTGGACTGCTCGCCGGCTGAGGTGACGTTGCCTCCAATCACCTGGTCGACGAGGTTGGCGTCGATCCCAGTGCGAGAGATGACCTCGGACTGCGTCATGCCGAGAAGAACGGCGGGGTGGAGTCCAGCTAGTACGCCATTCTTCTTGCCTTGTGGCGTGCGGACGGCATCAACGATCACAGGGGTGCCCATAGGGTAAAACTAGAACACGTTCTCGTCTTGCACAAGCCTTCCGATTGGACCTGACCCGTGTAAGGATAGAATCAGAACTAGAACGTGTTGCAGAAACCGACTAGGAGCTTCAAGTGACAACGCTGGACGCCTCACCCGCCATCCCCGAGGGTTTTGACCCGACGGATCCAATCCTCAACGAGGCGGGCGTCCCGCACGCAGAGTTCCTCGAGCTGCGCAAGACCGCTCCGGTTTTCTGGATCGAGCAGCCCGAAGAGTCGCGCGCCGGTATGGAGGGTGGCACGGGCTACTGGGCCATCAGCAAGCACGCCGACGTCTCCGCCGTCTCCAAGAGCAACGACTTCGTCACGAGCGAGAACGGTGCGATCATCCGCTTCGCTCCTGACATGACGCGCGACCAGGTTGAGCTTCAGAGCGTCATGCTCATCAACCAGGATCCGCCGGTTCACACCGCAACCCGCTCGATCATCAGCCGCGGCTTCACTCCGCGTGCCATCGAGGGCCTGCGTGAAGGTCTCAAGGAACACGCCGTCGAGATCGTCAAGGAAGCCATGGAGCGCGGCGAGGGTGACTTCGTCGAGGAGCTCGCTGCCGAGCTTCCGCTCGTGGCGATCGCCAACCTTCTGGGCGTGCCGTTCGATGACCGCAAGAAGCTCTTCGAATGGTCCAACCAGATGCTGGCGTACGACGATCCTGAGTACAACTCAGATCCCGAGGCCGCAAGCATCGAGATCCTGAGCTACTTCATGGCACTCGCCGAAGAGCGCAAGGCTGATCCGCAGGACGACATCGTCACCAAGCTCGTCACCGCTGGTGAAGACGGCGAAGGAATGGCCTCGGACGAGTTCGGCTACTTCACGATCATCCTCGCCGTTGCCGGCAACGAGACCACTCGCAACGCCATCACGCACGGCATGAACGCGTTCTTCGAGAACCCTGACCAGTGGGAGCTCTACAAGGAGGAGCGTCCGAAGTCGGCGATCGACGAGATCATCCGTATCGCCACCCCGGTCACGTCCTTCCAGCGCACGGCGCTCAAGGACATGGAAGTTGGAGACGTCACGGTCAAGAAGGGTCAGCGTGTTGGTCTGTTCTACGCCAGCGCCAACCATGACGCGGATGTCTTCGAGAACCCCGAAGAGTTCAACATCATGCGTGACCCCAACCCGCACCTCGCCTTCGGTGGCCACGGCGCGCACTTCTGCATCGGTGCCAATCTGGCTCGCCTCGAGGTCGAGATCATGTTCAACACGATCGCGGACCTGATCCCCGACATCTCCAAGCTGGCCGAGCCGCGTCGCCTGCGCCACGGCTGGATCAACGGCATCAAGGAGCTCCGGGTTAAGTACGTCTGACCTGCGACTCCAAAGAAAAAGCCGGCCATCCCGTGAGGGTGGCCGGCCTTTTCGTACTCCGTTAGTGGCTTGGCTTGTCTGCGCCGACGACCCACATCGCGAAGAACTGTGAGCCTCCGCCGTACGCGTGCCCGAGCGCCTTCTTGGCACCCTCGACCTGGTGCTCGCCGGCTTCGCCCATGACTTGCAGCGCTGCCTCGCCGAAGCGCAGCATGCCGCTGGCCCCGATGGGGTTGGACGACAGCACTCCACCGCTCATGTTGACCGGGATCTTGCCCTCGATGCGGGTCTCCCCAGCCTCGGTGAGCTTCCAGCCGTCGCCAGGCTCGGCGAAGCCGAGGTTCTCGAGCCACATTGGCTCGAACCAGGAAAACGGTACGTAGATCTCGGCGCAGTCGATCTCATCGATCGGCGACTTGATGCCGGCCTGCTTCCAGAGCGCGGCTGCGGCTTCGCGCCCAGCGAGCGGGTTGACCTGGTCGCGCTCGGCGGCCGTGGTGGGTTCACTGCGCATCTGGGTGCCGTGGATCCACGCCGGGTTCTTGATGTCCGACTTCGCCACGGCGTCCTCCGACGCGATGACGAGCGCGATGGCGCCGTCGGACGACGGGCAGGTCTCGTCGTAGCGGATCGGGTCCCACAGCATCTGCGACGCCAGCACCGACTCGACCGTGGTGTCAGGGTTCTGCAGGTGGGCGTACGGGTTCTTCAGCGCGTTCTGACGATCCTTGGCGGCCACGATCGCACCGATGTGCGTCGGGGCTCCGGAGCGGCGGATGTACGAGCGAACGTGCGGAGCGAAGTAGCCGCCCGCACCGGCGTGCACCGGCATGATGAACGGGACAGGCACGGAGAGCGCCCACATCGCGTTGGACTCCGACTGCTTCTCGAAGGCGACCGTGAGGACGCGCTCGTGGATGCCGGCCTCGACCAGCGAGGCCGCGACGATTGCAGTCGAGCCGCCGACCGAGCCGGCGGTGTGGACGCGGAGCAGCGGCTTGCCCGGCGCTCCGAGCGCCTCGGCGAGGTAGAGCTCGGGCATCATGACGCCCTCGAACAGGTCGGGCGCCTTGCCGATGACGATTGCGTCGATGTCGTTGAACGTCACCTGCGCGTCGGTCATGGCACGGTCGATGGCCTCACGCAGGAGTCCAGCCATGGACACGTCGCTGCGCTTGGCGCGGTGATGGGTCTGGCCGACGCCGATGACGGCTGCAAGCTTGTGGCTCATGCGCGTGCCTCCATCGTGAGTACGAGGTTCTGTTGCAAGGCAGGTCCTGAGGTTGCGTGGGCGAGTGCGCGCTGGGAGTTGCCAGCCCACACTTCCCGGGCGGCTTCGCCGATGCGGTTGAGTCCGGCGGTGAACATTGGGTTGGCCGTGAGAGCTCCACCCGAGGGGTTGATGCGTACGTCGTCGCCGATGCCCAGAGCGTCTTTGAGGATCAGCTCCTGGTGCGAGAACGGTGCATGCAGCTCGGCGAGATCGATGCCCTCGACTCCGGCAGCGGCGCCGGCGGACTTGGTGCTCTCGGAGACCTTGAGGTCACGGCTGTTGAGTGCGCCCGGCTCGACGCGGTGCTCGAAGCCGGTGATCCAGGCCTTGTTGCCCTTGAGCTTGTCGAAGCCCGGAGCATCAGCGGCGGTGATGATCATCGCGGCCGCACCGTCGGAGACCGGTGCGCAGTCCCAACGGCGGAGCGGGTCGGCGTACAGCGGCTGAGCCAGCACGTCGTCAGCCGTCGTGGCGCCCTTGCGGATCGCGCTGTCGTTGCCAGCGGCGTCCGTCATCGAACGTGCGACGACCTCGGCCATCTGCGCTTCGTCGAACGCGCCGCTCTCGAGACCCGAACGGGCCTGGATCGCGGCCACCGAGACGGCGTCGGCCCAAAGGGGAGTCACCGTGTAGGGGTCCATCTGCAGCGACATGACCCGGCGGAGCTCGCCGGCGCTGGACTTGCCGAAGCCGTACACGAGCGCGGAGTCGACCAGTCCGGTCTGGATCTTGACCCAGGCTTCGTACAGCGCCCAGGCGGCGTCCATCTCGACGTGCGACTCCATGACCGGCGGCAGTGCACCGATCGCGTCGACAGCCGACACGAACGAGAACGCGCGACCGGCGAGGTAGTCGCTCGAGCCGGAGCACCAGAAGCCGATGTCGGACTTGGTCCAACCGGTCTCCTCCCAGAGCTCCTGGAAGATCGGTACGAGCAGCTCCACGCAGGTGGGGGAGCCGTCGAATTCCTTCATCTGTCGCTGGGCGAACCCAACGATCGCTACATCTCTCGTCATGCCGTCACGTCCGTAGGAAAGGCACGGTACGGACGCACCGGCATGATTGCTGCTTCATGGTTCGTTCGCTGACGCTCTCTCACAGGTGCACCTTGTAGGTCTCG
>JAKFCR010000315.1:0-5791 GCA_036676545.1 Aeromicrobium sp.
CTTCACCTCGCGCAAGATCTGGTTACGCTCGCGAATTGTCTCGCCGACCTTGTCCAGCACCTCGTTGAGGTTGCCGCCGGTGTCCCTTTGGACCGCCACAGCCTCAGCCACCCAACGAAAGTCCTGGCTCTCCATCCGATCAGCCGTCGTGTACATCGCTTCAACGAGGTCCCGTCCGATGCGGTTCTCGTTGACAATGCGAGCGAACTCCTCCGACGTGGGCGCAGACGCCTCGCGCGACGCCGTGTCAAGCGCCCTGGCGAGGCTGTGTCCGGCGCGAAGTGCCGACGCGATCATCTGCAGTGACTCATCGAGCTTCTCGGCGAATGCGGCCCTGCGCTTGTTTCCCCTGCTGCGCAGGACGACCTTGGCAATGACTGGCACGGGCACCGCCGACAGGATGCCGAACGGGATGCTGCCCAACAAGGCACTACCCAGCAACATGGCGACGAAGCTCAGTGCCGACACCAGGACGACGAGTGAGCCGGCCGTCATCCGAAGCGACGCCATCTCGATCTCCGCAGAGGGGAACGGCACCCAGCCCCGACGCTTCAGCACCGTGTCTACGAGACCCACCAAGCCATCAGCCAAGGCGCTCAGTTGCGACTTCGGCTCGGTGCCTGGCGGTCGCCTGCGTGACAACGACACCTTCTCAACGCTCGGAACAAGGACTGCGTACGACATCAGGCCCAACGCGAACACTGAGGCAGTCAGTCCCACGAAAAGGCTCATCGCGCCGGACCCCCTGTCGTCCTGTCCCCGTCGCCGCGAGGCATCGCACGCCTCTCACGCCGAAGACCCTCATAAGCGGGGGCGGCGGCCGTCATCGACGCCATGAATCCTCCAGGTGAGAACGCAATGCCGTACTCCTCGAACTTGTCCATGAAGCGTGGGCGTATGCCGGTGAACGTGGGCACACCGAGGAAGTGGCCTTCTGCATCCGTCCCAGCGGTCCAGTCGAACAAGAACACGTCTTGGAGGACCACGGTGTCGCCCTCCATCCCCAGCACTTCGGTGAGGTGGGTGACGCGACGGGTGCCGTCCCGCATGCGGGTGAGCTGCACAATCACGTCGACGGCCGAAGCGATCTGCTCTCGTACCGCCCGCAACGGCAGGTCCATGCCGGCCATGAGCACAAGCGTCTCCAAGCGCGAGATCGAGTCACGAGGCGCGTTCGCGTGAACGGTGGACAGCGACCCGTCGTGGCCCGTGTTCATCGCCTGCAACATGTCGAGGGTCTCTCCGCCGCGGACCTCTCCCACGACGATGCGATCTGGGCGCATGCGCAGCGAGTTACGCACGAGGTCCCGGATCGTGATCTCACCCTTTCCCTCGATGTTGGGAGGACGGCTCTCGAGGCTCACGACGTGGTCTTGCTGCAGCTTGAGCTCGATCGCGTCCTCAATCGTGACGATGCGCTCATCGGTGGGGATGAACGAGGACAGGACGTTGAGCAAGGTCGTCTTGCCCGTGCCGGTGCCTCCGGAGACGATGATGTTGAGCCGTGCCTGGACGCACGCATTGAGAAGTTCCGCCATTGGCTCAGTGAGCGATTTGAACCGGATGAGGTCCGACACCTGATAGGGCGTCTCGGAGAACTTACGGATGGTCAACGAGGAGCCGTTGACTGCCAGCGGCGGGATGACGGCGTTGACGCGCGAGCCGTCGGCAAGCCTGGCGTCGACGAGCGGGGAGGACTCATCAATGCGACGACCGACGTTCGCAACAATGCGTTCGATCACCCGTCGGAGATGTTCCTCCGAGCCGAACCGAAGCCCACTCTCGATGAGGCGACCGCCACGCTCGACGTAGATCCTGTCGTAGCCGTTGACCATGATCTCCGACACGGTCGAGTCCTGGAGCAGGCGCTGCAAGGGCCCGAGCCCCAGCGCATCGTCCTCGATGTCCCGAATGAGCCGGTTGCGCTCATCCACACTGAGCAGAAGCTGTTCGGCACCGACGATGCGGGTCAGCTCGTCCCGCACAAAGCCCTGCAGCTGCTCCTCGGTCAGTGACGCATCACTGATACGACTTCCGATGCTCTCGAAGAGCGACTTGATTGCGCGTTCTTTGACAGCCGACAGGGCGTCGACCTGCGGCACATCGACCTCTTCGACGATACGTTTCTGGGTCGGACGTTGGCGCGTGTAGCCCTCGTCCGTGGGAACGCTTGTGAGTCTCGCCGACTCGAGGCGTTCACTCAGACTGGTCATGAAAGTGCCACGCCCTTGTGAGCGAAGCCGGGCTTGCCGTTCCCGGAGTCACCCTCGAGCCGTTTGACGATGTTGTTCATCGCCTTGGCTGCCGGGCCGCCCTTCTTCTCCATGAGCACGGGCACCCCGCGGTTGGCCGAGAGCGACACCTCCTCGGCCCGAGGCACAACGAAATCGACCGGCAGTCCGACGACCGCCTCGACATCGCGCACCGAGAGACCCGACTGGCGGTCAGCGAAGTTGAGGACCAGATGCCTCATGCCAGGAAGAATGTTCAACGTCGCCAGCACTTCGATCTCCTTGCGGACGTTGCGAACGCTGGCGACGTCCATGCTCGCAACGAACACGGCGTCATTGGCCTCCTCCAGCGCTGCAAGGGTGGGCTCATCGAGGCCCGCACCCGTGTCGACGATCACGTGACGGAACTGCGAGGCCAGCGTCGACAGCAGCTCACGCACCTGCTTGGGACCGACCTTGTCCGCGGCCGCTGGGGACTCCGAACCGCACAAGGCGTAGAAGCCAGCCGGGTGGGCCGTCAGGAATGTCTTGAGCAGCATGGTGTCGAGCCCACCCTGATTGGCAAACACATCTGAGACAGCGTGCGCCGGCTTGAGGTCGAGGTGGGTCGCGATGTCACCGAACTGGAGATCCAGGTCGACCAGCACGACGTCCATCGGGGCCTTCCGGGCGAGTCCGACTGCCAAGTTGACCGCCAGGGTGGACTTGCCGACACCTCCCTTGGGGGATGCCACGACGACGACGCGGCTCTCCACGATCCGTTCCGCCGTCTCCTCGGTGGCGCGGCGAACCGTGCGACGGGAGGCATGGTCGTGCGCCTTGAGGAGCATGATCCGGTACTCCTCGTCGCTCGCCTCGGGCGACAACACATCTCGGATACCTGACCGCATCGCCTCGATCATGACGTCCGCGGTCGGCTCTGCCACCAAGACCGCCGTGATCTGCGGATGCATTGCATCGAGCATGCTCGCGAGCGACATCGAAGTGTGACGGCTGACCTGCGGACCGAAGACGACGATGTCTGGCAGGTGCTCCTCAATCATGAGAGTCCGAAGGTCGAAATCTGGCCGCTCGACCACGACGGCTGACACCGGTACGAGAAGGTTGCCGGGGAACTGCCCCAGTCGGTACTCCAGGCCGCCATCGCCGCCCAGAAGGAGAATCCTGCTCATTTGATCACGTCCTTTGACTCGATCAGCTTGGAACCTGACGTATCGGTCTGAGAGTTCTGCAGCGTCAACCAGACTTTGCCGAACTCGGCCGCATTCACGATCTCCTCGGCATCCATTGGCCTCACGGCGAAGGTGACCAGGACAGGTACCCCGGCCGCCTCATCGGCACCTACTTTGCCGAGAGCCGACTCGGAGACACGTGTCACGAGCAGATTGTTCATGACCACGTTCGTGTATCCGCCGTCGTTGTCCTTCTTGGCGAAGCTCGCCACAAGACCCACTTTGTCCCCCGGTTTGAGTGACCCGGTCGGGAGACGCGGAGCAGTCAGCGAGACGCTGACCTCCTGCATGCCGGCAGGCAGCGACGACGACTTCCCGTCCTTGCCGGTGAGCGCTCCGAACCGCGCCTTGAGCAGCTGCTCACCGGGCTTCAGGGAAACGTTCGTTGACAGGGTCCTGACCGAATCCAGGCTGGTCAGCGCGCCTTCGGCTCGCACCCCAACCGGCACCTTCTTGAGCTCGACTGCCCCCGTGATGCGGCTGGCCGGGGTCTCAGCGGGAATTTCGGTCTTGACGACCAGGACTTCGACCAACCGTGCGCCGTCGTATGCTCGCTCGTCTGCCCCGTTCGCATAGCTGACGAGAGCGATGATGCCCATGATGGCGAGGACAGCCGCGCTGACAATCGCAATGAGTTTCTTCTTCACGGGTGTTCCCTTCTGGTGGCTAGTTGGTCAGCCGGGTGGAAAGCTTGACGCCGCCGAGGTCCGGCGCAGCGCTGTCATAGGCAAAGACCTGATCGGGGTCCTGGACGACTGATCGCACGAAGTAGCCCTGAATTCCCTGGCACGTCAGCGTCAGGATGTTCAGGCAGGACGGCGACGCGGTTGGGTCGTTCTTGGCATTGCCCGGCTCCAACCACCCGGTGATCTTGAACGGGGCAAAGCCGACGATGCGCAGCGTGATCGACGAGGACAGCACCGTCAGCGGCGAATACGACTCGTAGATCGGCATCATCGCGATCGTGCCCAGCTTGAGCTTGTTGACACACGCCGTCGGAGCGATCACGGGTGACACCGTGCTGACGAGCATGGTCTCGAGGATCTTGACCTTCATGTTGCACATCGACATGTTGCTGATGTCGAAGAGGTCCAAGGCGTCTACGAGTGCAGTCAGCCACACGGCACCGTTGCTCATGTTGAGCGTGTTTCCGGTCGGCCCGGTGCACGTGGAGTTGGGGAACCAGTTCGTCAGCGGCAGCCCAAGCAGGTTGAGTGTGGCGATCAGACCTTTGAGAGTCGCGCTCAGCAGGTCGGTCCGCAGCAGGATGTGATCCGTCGCCGGGAAGTCGTTGGCTAGGTACTGGCAGTAGCCGACTGCCAACGGGAGCAGCGGGTAGCCCTCCCTCGGGGCGCGGTCCCACGTCGCGGTTGCGCGTACGGTCGCAGTTTTGGACGAGACGCCGACGAGCTTGGCGAACGCGAACGGCATCGTCTTGACCGACTCAACCGTCACCGACGTCGAGGACGGAGTGACCGTACCGACGACCTCGGTACTGGCGTTGCTGATGTTTTGTCCGACGACGAAATTGGCGGTCGCCTTCGGCGCATTGCCGTTCGCCGAATAGCACGTGTTCCGGTACAGCGCACAGTCTTGTGCGATCGCTAGTGCCGCGTTGTCGGTCGCGGTCTGCAGCTTCTGCCTCTCGACGTAGGCGTTGCCCACATCAACGCTCATACCGACAGCTGCGATGAGAGTTGTGGCGAGGATGCCGACGAGGACTGCTGTGACACCTCGATCGTCCCGGCGTTGGCGTCGCTTCAGGTTCCACTGCATCGCGCTACCGCCTTTCCAGTGACTGAGTACGTGGTGCCGAAGAATTTGGTGGCCGAAGCCTTGGTTGCGTTGGTGATGGTCACGGTCACGTTCCCGAACGTTCCGTCGCTGGCCTGGGCACAGGAGCTGTAACCAGAGGTAAACGTGATCACCGGGGTCAGCGTGCTCGGCATACCGGCGTTGACCGCGGCTGCCTTGGCTTTCGTTGTGTTGTTCTCGATGGTCATCGAGCGCGCTGCAACGAAGGCGGCGTTGTTGTATTGGGCTGCTGTCTTGTAGCGCTCACCGAAGTCGATGACACCGCAGATCAGCAACAACAGAAAGGGGACGATGAGTGCGAACTCGACCATTGCGACTCCACGGTCGTCCCGAGCATGACTAGGCATGATCTCGGCCGAAACCACGTCGCGCCGTGAACCCCGGGGGATTCGCGGCGCGACATCAGCGCCCCGAGTGCGCTGTGTGGTGTTCGACTTACAGGCTGATGCCCGTGAAGAGGCCGTTGACCTTCGGGCCGAGGATGGCAAGACCTGCCACCACGATGACGGCAAC
>JAKFCR010000316.1:0-2402 GCA_036676545.1 Aeromicrobium sp.
ACGGATGTCGTCACCGTCGGCGATCGACTTGGGGTTCTTCCACGGGCGGAACGGCCAGCTCAGCGTGTACATGTCGGAGTCGGAGCGGATGCCCGGGTAGCGGAACAGGTCCCACGTACCGCCGATCGCGTCCCTCGACTCGAGGATTGCGTACGTCTTGCCGGGGCACTCGGTCTGGATGCGGTAGGCGGCGCCAATGCCGGACAGCCCGGCGCCGACGATGATGACATCACTGTGTTGGACCGTCATGAATTCCTCTTTCGCATACCCTCGGTATGCGCACACTAACCCAGATGTGCCCCTCCGGTCACGAGTCTGAGCCACTCTCCCTTGCCGGCTGACCCTAGGATCGGGCCTATGACCGAGCAGACCCTGGACACCACCACCGAGCCGACCGAGACCTCCCGAGGGCTAGGAGTCTTCCTGGCGCTCGCCGGATCAATAGGCCTGTTGTCGGCTGCGATCCTGATCATCGAGAAGATCAACCTGCTCGAGAATCCGAAGGATGCACTGAGCTGCGACATCAACCCGTTCGTGAGCTGCGGCAATGTCATCAACACCGATCAGGCTTCGGTGTTCGGCTTCCCCAACCCCCTGATGGGCGTTGCCGGGTTCGCCATCGTCGTCACGCTCGGCGTCCTGCTGGCGGCCGGCGTGAGGCTCCCGTCATTCGTACAAGCCGGTCTGTGGCTCGGCACGCTGTTCGGCATCAGCTTGGTGACCTGGTTGCAGTACCAGAGCGTCTACGAGATCAACTCGCTCTGCCCGTACTGCATGGTCGTGTGGGCGGTCACCATTCCGATCTTCGTGCTGGTCACCGCATGGGTGCTGCGATCGCTCCATCCCGGAGCCAGCCTCACCCGCTTCGTCAACAACTGGTCCGTACTGATCATCGTGCTCTGGTACGTCGGCGTTGCTGCAGCCATCTGGTTCCAGTTCGGCGACAAGCTCTGGGCCTAGCTAGCCCGCGGCCCGGAGGACAGGCCAGACTGATCCCATGAAGCTTGCAGTCCTCGGCGTGGTGACCGCCGCCATCGGCCTCATCCTGTCCGAACCCGGCCTCGCAGCGATCGGCGTGCTGTGGGTCGTTCTCGGCCCGATCATGCGCCAGCACGGCCGCAGGCTCGAGGCCATGAAGGGCCCCGACGGCAAACCATCCATGGATGGTCGAACATTTGCGTCCGGCACGCTCCTCTGGCTGCTGCTGGGTGTGCCGTCGCTGTTGGTCGGCCTGCTCGAGCTGGGTATCTCCCCCGAGCACAGCAACTGGCGCTGGCTCCCGATCGTCATCGGCGGCCTGGCACTCGGCATCGGCATTCTGGGCGGTGTCCTGTACGCAACAGGTTCAGCCATCGGCGCAGTCACGGGCACCTCCACACCGCCGACCGTGCCAGCCACGATTCGGATCAGGTCCAGCAAGGAGACCGGCACGTTCATCAACGAGCGGCCGCGACTGGAGCTGGAGCTCACCGTCGAGCCGGAGTCGGGTTCAGGCGTGGCGTCGTACGAGGTCACGAAGCTGGCCACTGTCCCGTTCACCGCTCTGGGATCCATCAGGGTCGGGGACGGTTTCGCTGCACTCGTGGTCGGACCCGAGAGCCCGACGGCGATGGAAATCCACTGGGACCAGCCGATCGCAGCGCAGGGCAGTCCTGAGGAGCCAGTTGATGTGCCTGCCCGGCTGGCGGAGCTTGACCGGTTGCACCGGGCCGGCAAGGTCAGTGACGAGGAGTACAACGCCCAGCGCGAGCGCATCCTCGGATCGCTCTAGGTCGCGTCGGCGACTCGCTCAAGAACTGTCGCCAGCCTGGTGTCCCTGCTGGTCACTCCCCCAACGTCATGGCTGCTGAGCCTGACCTCGACGCGGTTGTAGACGTTCGTCCACTCCGGGTGGTGGTCCATCTCCTCGATCGGGCCAGCCGCGCGGTTCATAAAGTCCAGCGCAGCTCGGAAGTCAGCGAACTCGTACGTCTTGGTGATCGCGTCACCATCGGCTGACCACCCGGGCAAGCCCTCGAGCGCAGCGGCGATCTCGTCATCCGTGAAAGTGCTCATGCCTTCGACGGTACGCGGAGACGGTTGTGTCGCAAGCGGTTGTTGCTTGCGGTCGAGCTGCCGGGATCCCTCGAGCGGCAGCACTGACCAGGCGCCTTCGGCGCGACTGCAGCACTGCGGTGGTGGGGCCCGACTCGATTCACTCTGCTGATTCACGACGAAGGACCCCCGCCCATTGGGCGGAGGTCCTGTCTTCGTCGTGGAGCTGCCGGGAATCGAACCCGGGTCCTATCGCGCTGAGTCAGGGCTTCTACGGGTGTAGTTCGTCTAACGCTTTTCTCAGCCCCGGAGCTCGGACGAACACGTCTCCGACAGGCTCAGTCGCATAAAAGTCCCGGTCACACCCT
>JAKFCR010000317.1:0-2592 GCA_036676545.1 Aeromicrobium sp.
CCGCGTGACATTTGTGGCTCCCTCGGCGTTACTTCACTGACACGTAGAACAGGTTCTAGCAGATCTAGGATACGACCATGGATCGACTCAGTGGACTTGACGCCAGCTTCCTGTACCTCGAGAGCGGCGCGCAGCTCATGCACGTATGCGGTGTGATCGTGGTCGATCCGGCGACGATTCCGGGCGGGTACGACTTCCAGACGTTCAAGAAGGAGCTCTCGAACCGGGTCGAAGGCATTGCGATGTTCAACCGCAAGCTCAAGTTCGTGCCGGGCGGGATCGACTTCCCGGTCTGGGTCACCGACGACGAGTTCGACATCGACCGGCACGTGCACCGGATGGCCGTCCCGTCGCCGGGCAGTGACCGCGAGCTGTCCGAGGTGGCTGGCCACCTGGCCGGTATTCCGCTCGACCGTGCGCGCCCACTCTGGGAGATGCATGTCATCGAGGGCCTGGCCAACGGCAAGATCGCGATCTTCTCCAAGATGCATCACGCGTCGGTCGACGGGGTCTCGGGATCCAACATGATCTCCTACCTCTGCAGCCTCGAATCTGACGCGCCGCCGCTGGACAGCAGCTCCGCAGAGCACCAACGTGCCCCGTCAGACATGGAGCTGCTCGGCCGTGGGGTGCTCGCGACGGTGACCAAGCCGTGGCAGATCGTCAGGCTCGCCGCGCCGACCACCCGCACGCTGGTCGAGACCGGTCGTCGCGCTCGGAGGGGTACGGCGATGGCCGCGCCACTGACTGCTCCTCGTACGTCGTTCAACAGCACGATCACCGGGCACCGCTCGATCGCGTACACCGACGTCTCGCTCGACACGATCAAGGACATCAAGAAGGCAGTTCCCGGCGCGACCGTCAATGACGTCGTGCTCGCACTGAGCGGTGGCGCCCTGCGCCGCTACTTGGAGGAGCGCGGTGAGCTGCCTGAGACGTCGCTGCTGGCGAGTGTCCCGGTTTCCGTTCGCTCGGAGTCGAAGCGGGCAGGACGCAACCAGGTGTCGTCGATGTTCTGCAGGCTCGGCACGGACATTGAGGATCCGCTCGAGCGGATCACCGGCATGGCGACGGCCAACGTCAACGCGAAGGAACACCACAAGGCGGTTCCGGCCGACACGTTGCAGGAGTGGGCGGAGTTCGCCGCACCTCGTACGTTCGGCCTCGCCGTACGTATGGTGTCCGACCTGCGCCTCGCCGATCGTGCGCCGGTCATCCACAACCTCGTGATCTCCAACGTCCCCGGTCCGCCGGTGCCGCTCTACTTCGTCGGTGCTCGGATCGATGCGCTCTATCCGCTCGGCCCGGTCTTCCATGGCGCCGGACTCAACCTCACCGTGATGAGCAACAACGGCCTGATGCACATCGGTGCCATCGCCTGCAGCGAGCTGATGCCGCGTCCATGGGACCTGATCGACAAGTTCCCCGACGAGCTCGAGGCCATGCGCAAGGCCGTGCTCGGCTAGACCTTCGCTGGTTTGCTCGTCCGAGCGCGAGCCGCGACGTCGAGGGCCGCTTCGACGAACACGGGTACGAACTCTTTGTACTCGAGCACGCAGCCGGCGTGGCCGCACTCGGCCTTGTGGACCGTGGCCTCGGGTATGAGCTCCGCCAGCTCGAGCTGGCGTTCCGGCGGAATGACGTGGTCCTTCGCGGTCACGACGATGGCGGTGGGCACGTCGACCATGGACAGCCAAGGTGACGAGTGGTGTCGTCCGAGCGAGGCCACGGCCTGGCCGACAGCCCAGGCGCTCGTCGAGCGGAACTGCTTCATCGCCCACCGGGCGGTGTCAGTGCTCTCCTCGTCAATGGCGTCGACGGCCGCGAGGGTAGCCCGGTTGATGGTCGCCGAGCGTGACAGTGTCGTGCTCAAGCGCATGCTGATCTCCATGCCGGCATGGAAGACGCGTTCGCGGCCGTTCGTACGAAAGTGCGCCGTGCTCGCTGCGAGGACGATCCCGCCGATCAGATCGGGGCTCTGGCGCCAGACTCGCTGCGCGACGATGGACCCCATCGAGTATCCAGCGACGATCGGCTTGTCCAGCTTCAGGGCATCGATCACCGCGCCGACATCATCTGCGCAATCGGAGATCAGGAACTTCTCGGACATGATGCCGCGGCCGTGCCACCGCTGGTCGAACGTGATGACCCGGAAGTGCTTGGCAAGCTCGGGGATCGTGGGGAACCAGGTCAGCTGACCCGTGCATCCGACGGCATGAAGCAGGATGATCGTGGGAGCGTCGGGAGTCGGTCCGGGAACATCGGTGAGCCAGGTCTGGCCGCGGCGGCGCAGCTTGAGCCAGCGTCCCTCGGGGAGGTCGACATCGGGGACGTCGAACAGGTCCCAGGTCGAGGGGTCCGGGAGAAGCGGGCGCACGGCACCGAACATCTTCTTGACCGGGATGGTCACAAGGCACTCCCTTACTCGACTCGCTCAAGAATAGAACACGTTATAGTTTCGGAGCGGGCGAATTGCCCAATGCCTGCAAAGGAGACGATCTGCGTGGACTCGGTACTCGATGAGGTGCGCTCCGTCATTGGCGACGTGCTCGACCGCGGAGACGGCTCATGGCGCGCGCTGCAGGAGTCGGG
>JAKFCR010000318.1:0-8312 GCA_036676545.1 Aeromicrobium sp.
CTTGTCGCCGAACATGATCTCGTCCCAGCTGGGGACGCGACGACGTTCGTGACGCTTCTTACGCGGGCCCATCGTGTCGGGCACAGCCACATCGTGCTCAATTGAGTCTTCGAAGTCGTCTTCGTGCTGAGCCTGCTCGACCTGGGGCTGTTCGGCTTCTTCGGCGTCGAGAGCGAGCTGCTCGAGCGCGCGACGGTCGCGGGCTTCCTTGATGGACGACACGGCCGGAACTTCGCCGGTGTCCTCGACATCGGACTCGGTGGCGCTCTCCACCTCATCGATGATCTCGTCGACCAGGTCCTCGGTCTCAACGGCAGCCCTGCGCGACGGCACGCGTACGGCGTCGGCGATTGCCATGTCTGCGGAGTCCGGCAGCGCGACATCGCCGACCAGTCCGTGAGCGAACTCGTCAGCTGGCACGACGTAGCGTCCCTTGACGTCGAACAGGAAGCTGGCCGGATGATCACCATCGGGCGTCACAGTGACCGTCCAGCGGCCGTCCTCGCGTCGCCATGAGTCCCAGGTCGCGGACTCGGGCACCCCGCCGTCGGCCGCGATGTTCTCGCCCACCAGCACGCCGAGCAACACGCCAGTGCCACCGACATGCTTGCGCCGGATCGTGGTCTTGCGGGCTTGCTCGCACATATATTCACGCTCCGCGAGGACCGGACCGGCGAACCGGTCGATCTGATCCGCGGGCACACCGGCGGACTCGGCGACCGATTCGACGGTCTCGCCGCGGCGGATGCGCGTCTGGATGTCACGGGGACTGAGCGAACTTTCCATCTTGATCTCCAACTGGCCGGCGGGGATTCCGCTGCGGGAAGACTTTGCGACCAGGGAAGAAAGGCGGTGGTCGACAGGGATGTGGAATGTCTCTTCAGTGGCAGTGTCGCGCGCGACGAGGAACCGTCCATCCTCGCTCAGTCCATCGAGACCGAGTTTGCGCATCGGCGCCGCCTCCAATTGCTCTGCTTCGGCCCCCATCCTTGAATCTGTCGCGAGGGCCTGACTTCATCCTAGGCACGCACGGGTCGAACCTGCGGTGACGCGCCGACACCAGATACGGTCGTCGTCGTGTCCGACACGCTGCTTTTGATCCTCGACCTTGCCGGAATTGCGGTCTTTGCCGCAACCGGTGCCCTGGTCGGTGTACGCAAGGAGCTCGACCTCTTCGGTGTCATGGTGCTGGCGTTGATCACCGGACTCGGCGGCGGCGTGCTCCGCGACGTGCTGATCGGCGCAGTGCCGCCGGCAGCGCTCGACGACTGGCGATACCTCGTCGTACCGGCTGCGACGGCGGTTCTGGTGTTCTACTTCCACCCGACGATCGGGCGCATGGAGAAACAGATCATGGTGCTCGACGCGATCGGATTGTCGCTGTTCTGCGTCACCGGAGCCGTGAAGGCGGACGACGCAGGGCTCAACATCCTCGCCGCGTCCGTGCTCGGTCTGCTGACCGGAGTCGGCGGCGGCATGATGCGCGACGTCGCGGCCGGCCGCGTACCCGTCATCTTCAGAGGTGAGCTGTATGCAACGCCAGCCTTCGCCGGGGCGCTGATCGCCGCGGTAATCGCGCACGAGAACTATGCGTCGGCTTGGTACGGGCTCGCTGCAGCGGTGTGCCTGGTGTGGAGGCTCGCCGCGCTGGCTCGTGGTTGGACAGCGCCGATCGCGCCGGGTGCGGATCGCGGTTAGCGGTTAGCGGGGGAGGACCCACTCGAACTCGGCGTCACGATTGCCGAATCGGTGATTGGTGATCGAGATGGCCTGTTCTTTGAGGAACGGCAACGCCTCGACGCGGCCTGACAGGGTCACTGGGCCTGCGTAGATCGCGACGTCGGGATCACCGCCGACCGCTACGGCAATGTCCTTGGCCTTCTCCTTGGAGCCGATGAGGCGTACGCGCGACGGTCGCTCGGCGGTGACATACGCCAGCCATTCGTTGTGCGCCTCGATGCGGGGCCGGTGAACGAGCCTTTCGGGCAGCTCGGCCGGTGAGCTGACCGTGACCGGAGCGCCCGTACGAGCGGCTGCAATGAGTACGCGTACGAGCTCGAAGTTGGACCCTTCGAACCGGATCGTGACGGGCTCGGGCACGTAGCGGAACACATTGCGCTCGACGCCGAGAGCCGACACGTCCTTCATCACTCCGTACTCGCGCTTCCACGCCTTTTCGTCCGAACCCGCGGCTTCCCGCAGCTCGCGGAGCTGGGTTGGCGTGACAAGTGATTTTGCCGCGTCGAGGATTGCCTGGACTTCGGGAAGGATCTTCACCTGCGGGGCCTTGCGCAGCGGCCGCGACTTCCAGGAGCCGAGGTGGGTCAGGTAGTTGGGCCCGCCCGCCTTGGCAGTGGTGCCGACGGATGAGCGCTTCCAGCCACCGAAGGGCTGGCGCTGGACGATGGCGCCCGTCGTGCCGCGGTTGACGTAGAGGTTGCCGGCCTGGACCTCGTCGATCCAGGTGTTGACCTCGTCTGCGTCGAGCGAGTGGATGCCGGCGGTCAGGCCATAGTCGGTCGCGTTCTGCCACTCGATGGCTTGGGCGAGTGACTTGGCGTGCATGACCCCGAGGATCGGGCCGAAGTACTCCGTGCCGTGGAACGTGCTGCCGGGGCGTATGCCGTCACGTATTCCTGGCGTCCATACGCGAGGGTCGCTGCCCTGCTGGTTGGGAGCAAGCAGCCAGCTCTCGCCACGACCAAGCGTGGTGAGCCCTTCGGCGAGCTTGCCGAGTGGGGGCTCGATGATCGGGCCCATCGTGACTTCGGGATCTGTGGGGAACCCGACTCGCAGCGATGATGCGGCGTCGACGAGCTGGCGGAGGAACCGCTCCGAGTGGCCGACCGACCCGACCAGGATCACGAGGCTTGCGGCCGAGCACTTCTGTCCGGCGTGGCCGAATGCGCTCTTGACGACATCTGCGACCGCGAGATCGAGGTCGGCGCTGGGGGTCACGATGATGGCGTTCTTGCCGCTGGTCTCGGCGAGCAGCGGCAGCTCGGGACGCCAAGAGCGGAACAGTGCAGCGGTTTCCCACGCACCGGTCAAGATGACCCGATCGACGTCAGAGTGCGAGATGAGGGCCTTGCTCAGCGGGCCTTCGTCGATCGTCACGTAGCGCAGCACGTCCCGCGGCACGCCTGCCTGCCAGAGCGCTTCGACCATCACGGCAGCGCTGCGCGGGGTTTGAGGTGCCGCCTTGATGATGACGCCGCTGCCGACGGCTAGTGCGGCCAACACTGAGCCGGCAGGGATCGCGACCGGGAAGTTCCATGGGGGAGTTACGACGGTCAGGCGGTCGGGTTGGAACTCCGCTCCGTCCACTACATCGAGCCGGCGGGCAGATTCCGCGTAGTAGTTGGCGAAGTCGATTGCCTCGCTCACCTCGACGTCGCCCTCGGCGATCGTCTTGCCGGCCTCGGCGGCCATGACCGAGATCAGGTCGCCGCGGCGTGCACCCAGGGCGCTGGCAGCTTCGTGGAGGATCCACGCGCGAACCTCGGAGCCCCGTGCCTGCCAAGCGTGCGCAGCGACGCGGGTTTCCTGGATGAGCGTCTCGAGGTTTGCCGGACCAAGGAGCTTGTTGGACCGGACGGTCTCAGCGCCAAGCTGCGTGTATGCCGATCGGGCGAGTGCCAACCGACCCCACTCGCGATTGGCGCTGGTCGACGGGTCAGTGTCGGGAGTGTTGGCAAAGGTGTCGGTGCCAGAAGCGGGTGTCTCGGTCAGGCGGTTCTGATTGCGATGGGGCAGCGGGACCGTCTCGTCGAGGTTCTTGACCGAGTCGAGGAAGCGCTGGATCTCGCGGGCCAGCAGCTCCGGGTTGTCGCCGATCTCGAACGCTGCCGACATGAAGTTGTCGCTGCTGGCGTTCTCTTCGAGGCGCCGTACGAGATAGGAGATCGCAACATCGAACTCGGCTGGCTTCACGACTGGCGTATAGAGGAGCAGCTGGTCGATGTCGCCGCGCACTGCGTCGGTCGGGCCTGTGTCCATGCCGAGCAACATCTCGAACTCGACCGCGTCGCGTACGCCGCGATCACCTGCCAGCAGCCAGGCATATGCGATGTCGAACAGGTTTTGACCGGCGACGCCGATACGTACTCCGTCGACGCGCTCGGAGGTCATCGCCCAGTCGAGCACGCGCTTGTAGTTGGTGTCGGTCTCCTGCTTGGTGGACCAGGTCGCCAGTGGCCAGCCGTGAATCGCGGCGTCGACGCGCTCCATCGCGAGGTTTGCACCCTTGACGACGCGCACCTTGATCGGCGCGCCACCGTTGGAACGTCGCTTCGCCGCCCACTCCTGCAGCTCCTGCATCGCTGAAAGCGCATCGGGGAGGTAGGCCTGCAGCACGATGCCGGCCTCGAGATCGGGGAACGAGTCGAGGAGTCGGGTGAACACGGCAACTGTCAGGTCGAGGTCGTGGTATTCCTCCATGTCCAGGTTGATGAATGTCGGTTCGCCCGTTGAGGCGCGTTCGTACAGCGGCGTGAGCTGCTTGACGACTCGCGCGACAGATTCGTCGAACGCCCACATCGAGAGCTGGCTGGCAACCGAGGAGACCTTGACCGAGACGTAGTCGACATCGTCGCGTTCGAGCAGCTCCATCGTGCCGTCGCGGCGTCGGGCCGCTTCGCGCTCGCCGAGCACCGCTTCTCCAAGGAGATTGAGGTTGAGACGGTCGCCGCCGGCACGGAGGCGCTTGATGGCCTTGCCGAGCTGCTGTGGACGCGCATCGATGACGAGGTGGCCAACCATGCGGCGAAGGGTGCTGCGGGCGATCTTGACGACCAGACCCGGGAACAGGATCGAGGCGAACGCGCCGAGCTTGAGGAGCACGCGCTGCCCCCACGGAAGGAACGCCGGTGTGTGAGCAGCGAGCGTACGAAGGTTGCGCGCAGCAACGCGTGAATCATCAGGTCGCACGACGCGGTCGACGAACCCGATCGTGAACTCGAGACCCTTCGGGTCCTTGAGGAGACTGGCGAGGCGCTCGGCGGCGGGATCTGTGCGTGTTGCTCGGCGCTGTGGTTCGAGCCAGGTGCGGACGAGCTCAACACTGCGCTCGGCAAGGGTCAAATCGGTCATCTCATGGCCAAGGCTAATGCCATTCGGGTCCACGTTCATGCTGCGGTTGGTTCGGCCTGCGGTCGCAGGGTGAAGGCGACGATCGAGCCTGCAAGTCCGGCGATCAACGGCACCACAAAAGCCGTGGAAGCATCGTGATTGTCGACGACCCAACCAGCGATGGCAGCACCCGGTGCGACGCCGACCATGAGCCCGGTTGTCGCCCAGGTGAGTGCCTCGGTGAGTCGTGATGGAGCCACGTGGAGCTCGACCAGGCTGGTGCTCGCGATCAGCGTTGGCGAGATCATGAATCCGGCGAGGAACATGCCGAGGGAGAGCCAGACGATGCCCGACACGAAGATCAAAGGCAGGAACAACAGGCTCAGCGCGAGCAAGGACGTACGCCAGCGCTTCAGTGGATCGCGAGCTCTCGGCAGCGCGCCGACCACAACACCAGCAAGCAAGCTGCCGGCTGCCCAGATCGCGAGGACGACGCCCGACGCCCCGCGCTGCCCTTCCTCGGTGGCGAAGGCGACGATGATCACCTCGGCTGATCCGAACAGCACGCCGAGGCCGACGGACGCAAAGACGACTCGGCCCAGCAGGGACCACGACAGCGGAGCGCGTGTGGTCGACGTGTGCTCCGACGCCGGGGGAGCAGTCGCACGCTGTGCTGCGAGCGCCCAGGAGCCCAGCGTTGCTGCCACCGCAGCAACCGCGAGGCCGGAGAAGTCAGATACCTGGATTGTGAGGAAGGTGACGACGACCGGTCCGACGAGGAACACAACCTCGTCGAGGATCGCCTCGATCGAGAACGCCGTGTTGAGCTGAGTCCGGTCGGTGACGATGTGTGTCCACCGCGCTCGCACCATGCTTCCGGTCTGCGGGGTGGCTGCACCGGCAAGGGCAGCGCATACGTGAACCCACGGAGTCGCCCAGTCGCCGTCGATCGCGATGAGTGTCAGCGCGATGCCGCCCGCGTACAGCGCTCCGACCACGAGGAGTACGGGAGCCTGGCCGAGCTTGTCGGTCAACCGACCCTGGGTCGGCCCAAGCGCGGCGGCTGCAAGTACGTACGCAGCCGCGACGCTGCCGGCATGGCCGTACGAGCCGGTGCGATCTGACACGACCAGGACGAGGCCAAGTCCGACCATCGAGAGCGGGAATCGCGAGACCATCGCGGTGAACGAGAACAGCGCTGCACCCGGCCGCGACAGCACGTCGCGATACGTATCAAGCATGGTTACTCCTCCCGGCAAAGCGCTACATGAGAAACTACGGGTATGGATCCCCGCCCATTCGACGCGGTGCTTCTCGTCTCGTTCGGAGGGCCGGAACGACCCGAGGACGTCGTGCCATTCCTGGAGAACGTCACGTCAGGTCGAGGCATCCCGCGTGAGCGCCTTGAAGAGGTCGGCCAGCACTACTCGCTGTTCGGCGGGAAGTCGCCGATCAACGAGCTCAATCTCGAGCTCCTCGAGGCCCTGCGCAAAGACTTTGCCGATCACGGCCTCCACTTGCCGATCTACTGGGGCAACCGCAACTGGGATCCCTATCTCCGTGACGCCGCACGTCAGATGGCGGCCGACGGCGTCACCCACGCGGCGTGCTTCATCACCAGCGCTTATTCGTCGTACTCCGGCTGCCGGCAATATCGCGAGGACCTGTTCGATGCCACGAACGGTCTCGACGTGAAGCTCAGCCGACTGCGCCACTACTTCAACCACCCAGGCTTCGTTGGGCCGCTTATCGAGGCGACCAAGGCGGGACTCGCGCACCTCCCCGACGCACACGTCATCTTCGTGACGCACTCGATCCCGGACTCGATGAACAACGCCAGCGGCGGGCCCGGGGTGAAGGCGTATGAGCGCCAGCACCAGCAAGTCGCGTCGATCGTCTCGCAGGGTGCCGGTGTCGCGGACTGGTCCTTGGCGTACTGCTCGCGCTCGGGATCCCCACACACGCGGTGGCTGGAGCCCGACATCAACGACCACCTTCGAGACCTGCACGACGCTGGAGTGAGATCAGTTGTCGTGGTGCCGATCGGGTTCGTGTCGGATCACATGGAGGTCATCTTTGACCTCGATACCGAGGCCATGGCGACAGCCAAGGAGCTCGGCATGGCGTTTGAGCGTGTCGACACACCCGGCACTCACCCTGACTTCGTGTCGATGGTTCGCGACCTGGTGCTTGAGCGTGCCGCAGCCGAGCGGGGTGAGCCGGTGGAGCGACTCACGGTCGGCGACTTCGGCCCTTCGCATGATCGCTGTCCGGCGGATTGTTGTTTCAACGCGCGCGCCGATCACCCGACCATCGCATGAGTGAAGGGCTGCTCGAACTCGCTCGTACGGTCGGCCTCGAGGCGGCGGCGTTCGTCAAGTCCAGCAGACCCTTGGGGCGTGTCGACGTTGCAGAAACCAAGTCGAGTCCGACGGATGTCGTCACGCAGCTCGACCGAGCCAGCGAGGAGCTGATCCGTGCCCGGATCAAAGCAGCTCGGCCTGACGACGGCTTCGTCGGCGAAGAGGGCGACGATCTGATCGGCACGTCGGGGACCGACTGGGTCGTCGACCCGATCGACGGCACCGTCAACTTCGTCTACGGCATTCCGATGTACGCGGTGTCGATCGCCGCGCGTCAGGACGGGGTCGTGGTCGTTGGCTATGTCGTCAACATCGCATCCGGCGCCGAATGGGGTGCGATCCGCGGCGCCGGGTCTTGGCGATACGACGGCGACGACCGCATCACCCTGACAGCGCCGGCCGTCACAAGCGTCGACCACGCGCTTGTCGCAACGGGCTTCAACTACGTCCCCGAGGTGCGTACGAAGCAGGGTCAGGCCGTGGCCCGGTTCCTCCCGCACATACGTGACATCCGTCGCACCGGGTCGGCAGCGCTCGACCTGTGCGGGCTGGCCGAGGGGCACTTCGACGCGTACGTGGAGCAGGGACTGAAGGAGTGGGATCTAGCCGCTGGGGGTCTAGTTGCCAGCGAATCTGGGCTGCTGTTGAGCGGGCTTGATGGAGAACCGAACGAGCGGCTCGTGATGGCTGCTCACCCCTCGATTGCCAAGGAATATTTTGCCCTCGTGCGCGCTTGTGGCTTCTGAGTGTGATTAAGCCCTGAGTTGTGGCACAATCGCGCCGGTTGTTACGCACACGATGGAGAGTTGATGGCTACCGATTACGACGCCCCCCGCAAGACAGAAGAAGAGCAGTCTGAAGACAGCATTGAAGAGCTCA
>JAKFCR010000319.1:0-8824 GCA_036676545.1 Aeromicrobium sp.
CGCTTCACCGTGTTCTTCGGTGAGGCGGCGTACGACGGGCGCTTCGACGGTCGAGGAAGCCGACTTCACGTACTCACCCATGTCTTTCAGGGTGGACAGGACGACTTTGCTCTCGACACCGAACTCGCGGGCGAGCTCGTGGACTCTTACAGCCACTTTTCTCCTTCAGGGGGTCCGACCCAAAGGAGGATCAGACCACTAGTTTTTTACCAACATCGTGACGTGCAGGCTCATCGGTCAGTACTCATCGGTGAGTACTCATCGGTTCGTCATGAGCGGGGTGCTCCGATTCGTGGTCTGGGAACGCAATGTGCGTTCCTCGTGGTCTTTCAGCAGGTGTTACTTCTTGGATGTTTCTGTCTCGATCATGGCACTCAGTGCGTTGAGGTCGAGCGGTCCTTCGACTCGAAGGGCCCGACCAAACGCCTTGCGCCGTGTCGCGAGCTCCAGGCACCGCGCCGTTGGGTGCAGATGCGCCCCGCGGCCCGGCAACGATCGGCTCAGATCAGGTGTCACGACCGTGGTCGTGGACTCCTTAGCTGCGACGACTCGCACCAGTGTGGTCTTGTCCGCACGCTCTCGGCAGCCGATGCACGTACGAAGGACCTCGGTCAGTCTACCCGTTTCGCGAGGCGGCTGCGCCATCGGTTCCCGTGCCGTCTCCCGTGGCGGGGACTTCGGTGTCGGAGCGGATGTCGATACGCCATCCGGTCAGCTTGGCGGCGAGCCGCGCATTCTGACCTTCCTTGCCGATCGCGAGCGACAGCTGGAAATCGGGTACGACGACCCGTGCTGAGCGCGTCGTCGGGTCGACCAGCGTGACGCCCTTGACCTGCGAAGGCGACAGGGCGTGCGCGATGAATTCCGCGGGATCGTCGCTGTAATCGACGATGTCGATCTTCTCGCCGTGCAGCTCGTGCATGACATTGCGCACCCGCGAGCCCATCGGTCCGATGCAGGAACCCTTGGCGTTGATGCCGGGTACATTGGCGCGTACGGCGATCTTGGTGCGGTGACCTGCCTCGCGGGCAATCGCGACGATCTCGACCGATCCGTCGGCGATTTCGGGTGCTTCCAGGGCAAACAACAGCTTCACGAGGTTGGGGTGAGTGCGCGAGACCTTGACCTTGGGACCACGCATGCCCTTCTCGACCTCGTACACGTATGCCTTGAGACGCTCGCCGTGCGCGTACTTCTCCTCGGGTACCCGCTCGGACGCCACCAGGATTGCCTCGATACGGCCCAGGTCGAGCGCCACGTCACCGGGACGGCTCTGCTGGATGACACCCGAAACGATGTCGCCGACGCGGCCGGAGAACTCGCCGTACTTGGCCTCGTCCTCGGCATCGCGGATGCGCTGCATGATCAGCTGTCGCGCAATCGTCGCAGCGAAGCGGCCGAAGTCGTCCGGGGTGTGCTCGAACTCCTCCGTGAACGTCGGCTCGGGACGGGGTGCAGGCTCCTCGCCCTCGGCGGGCGCGGGCGGCGGCTCGACCTCGAGCCGCTCCTTGGCCCACACGATGACGTGCCCGGTCTTGCGGTTGAGCTCGACCCGAGCATTCGGGAAGGAGCCCGGCGACTTGTGATAGGCCGAGAGAAGTGCGGTCTCGATCGCCTCGACGACTACCTCGAACGAGATGTCCTTCTCGTGTTCGAGCGCTCTCAGGGCTGCCATGTCGATGTCCATCAGGCGTCCTTCCTGTTCAGCTCGGTCTGTACGAGCGCCGTCACGATCTGGTCGTACGGGATCCGCGTCGTGTCTTTCTTGGTGGTCAGCTGAACTCCGGTGTCATCGCTGTCTCCGATGCGGCCGTCCAGGGTGATGTCGTCCTCAAGCGTCACGCGTACGAGCCGGCCAGCGTTGCGTCGCCAGTGGCGTGGCAGCGTGAGCGGGCGTTCGACACCGCGAGAGGTCACTTCAAGCGTGTAGGGCTCCGCGCCCATCACGTCGGAGCTGTCGAGGACCTCTGACAGCGCGCGCGTGGCGTCGGTGATGTGGTCAATGCCGATTCCGCCATCGACGTCCAGCGCGATGCGGAGGATCTTGCGTCGGCCTCCGGAGCTGAGCTCTACGGCTTCCACGTCCATGCCGAGTGCGGACACACAGTCGTTCACGAGGGTCTCAAGCCTGTCAGTCATTGGCTCTCCTCCTCTGTTCTGTTGTCGGCAGATTCTGCCGTCCCGCGATGCAGTGTTGTCCCATCCTATCGAACCTGGAGGGACGTAAGAACCGTATCGACGCAGGCCTGACCCGGGACCGTCGGATAACCTGCCGAGGTGATCAGCCGACGCGCCCTCCTAGGCACCGGAGCGGCCACCACCGTCGCCGCTGCCGCACTGGGCGGCGCAGCCCTCACCCACCGTCTCGACGACATCGCGCGAAGTGTCGGCATCAAGCCCCATCCCGAGCCGGATCCTTCGGACTCCCGGCTGCTGGCCCGGGTTGCGGCCGACCAGAACAGCCTTCTCGCCATGGTCGAGGCAACCGCCGGGGCGCACCCCGCGCTGTCTCTCGACCGCTATGTCTCCATCAGCACCTCTCACGCCACCGCGGTCGGCGTGGCCGGCAGCGTGCCGGATGTCGCCAGCCCGTCGACCGATCCAACCACCGCGGTCAGTGCCCTGTCCTCCGCGTACGCGAAGGCAGCTCGCACTCGGGCCGGGGATGCCGTCGAGGCCGTCTCCCCCGCCCTGGTCCGCGTTCTTGCCTCGATGTCGGCCGGGCTCTTCCAGTGCGCCGACGCGATCAAGGGCGTGCGATGACGGCCACGCAGGCGTTGCAGGGCTGGCTCGAGCTTGAGCACGAGTCGGTGTGGCTCTTTCCCGTCATCGGCGCGCAGTTCGAGCAGCTCGCCGAACGGGCGCGCAGGTCCCACGATGCTCATCTCCGCACTCGCGACCACCTGCTCAGCCGACTACAGGTGCTCGACATCGAACCGGTCCCGGCGAAGTTGTCGTATGCCGTCGGATCGCTGCGCACACCCGAGCAGGCGATCCGCTTGGCACGCCGACTCGAGCAGGCCGTGGCGGCCGCCTGCCTGACCTTCGCTGGCGAGACCTCTGACCAGGACGATCAGAAGTACGCCGTCAAACTCTTGCGACGTGCCGCCGAGGCCGAGCTGACCTGGGGCGGTCGCCCGCGCGCGTTCCCCGGATTGCCGTCTCAGCCCTGAGACAAGCGGACCACCAGAGTTCCGAACAGCCTCTACCCGCGGCTGGACACCTCGTGGACAAGATCGGCGAGAGACACGTCGATGCGATCTCCGGTGGCTCGATCCTTGACCTCGACGACTCCGTCGACGATGCCCTTGCCGACAACGACGATGGTGGGCACCCCGATCAGCTCGGCGTCCTTGAACTTCACGCCGGGTGACACTTTGCCGACGCGATCGTCGAACAACACCTCAAGTCCTGCGCCGATGAGCTCGTCGTACACACCTTCGGCGGCGGCCAGGACGGCCTCGTCCTTGCCTGCTGCGACCAGGTGTACGTCGAATGGCGCGAGCTCGCGCGGCCAGGCCAGGCCGAGCTCGTCGTGCGCGTACTCGGCGACCGCGGCAACCGCGCGCGAGACTCCCACGCCGTACGAACCCATGGTGACCGTCACGAGCTTGCCGTTCTCGTCAAGCACCTTGAGACCGAGCGCCTCGGCGTAAAGGCGACCGAGCTGGAAGATGTGACCCATCTCGATACCGCGGGCGAGCTCGAGCGGACCCGAGCCGTCGGGAGCCTCGTCGCCGGCGCGCACCTCAGCGGCCTCGATCGTGCCGTCGGCGGTGAAGTCGCGCCCAGCCACGAGGTCGATGACGTGCGAGCCCTGTACGTTGGCGCCGGTGACCCAGCGGGTGCCCTCGGCGACGCGCGGGTCGGTGAGATAGCGGATGCCGGTGCTGCTCTCGGTGCCGAGCGCGGCGGGACCGATGTAGCCCTTGACCAGGCCCGGGTTGGACTTGAAGTCCTTGTCCTCGAACGGCTCGACCTCGGCAGGTGAGACCTGCGCCTCGAGCCGCTTGGCGTCGACCTCACGGTCGCCCGGTACGCCGATGGCGACGGGCTCACGCGAGCCGTCGGGGTGGCGCAGGATCACGAGCACGTTCTTCAGGGTGTCTCCCGCCGCCCAGGGGCGATCATCGCGGGGGAACTTCTCATTGAGATGGTCGACCAGAGTCTCGATCGTGGGGGTGTCAGGGGTCTGCTCGGCGTGCGCGGCCGGAGCGTCGTGGTACGGGACCGCCGCGGGCGCGACTGTTGTGACGGCCTCGACGTTGGCGGCGTAGCCGCCCGGCGAGCGCACGAAGGTGTCCTCACCGGTCTCGGAGACGGCGAGGAACTCTTCGCTCGCCGAGCCGCCCATCGCGCCTGACGTGGCCTTGACGATGACGTACTCGAAGCCGAGGCGCTCGAAGATCCGCACGTATGCCTCGCGGTGCGCCTGATAGGAGGCCTCAAGACCGGCGTCGTCGATGTCGAACGAGTAGGAGTCCTTCATGATGAACTCGCGGCCGCGCAGGATGCCCGCACGAGGACGCGCTTCGTCGCGGTACTTCGTCTGGATCTGATAGAGGCTGAGCGGCAGGTCCTTGTAGGAGGAATACAGGTCCTTGACCAGCAGCGTGAAGAACTCCTCATGCGTCGGACCGAGCATCATGTCGTTGCCCTTGCGGTCCTTGAGGCGGAACACGTTGGGGCCGTAGTCCGTCCAGCGGCCAGAGACCTCGTACGGCTCGCGGGGCAGCAGAGCCGGAAAGCGCACCTCCTGAGAGCCGATCGACTCCATCTCCTCGCGGATGATGCGCTCGACCTTGGCCAGCACCTTCAGGCCCAAGGGCAGCCACGAGTAGATGCCGGGTGCCACCCGGCGTACGTATCCGGCGCGCACCAGCAGACGGTGACTTGGGACCTCGGCGTCGGCCGGATCGTCTCGCAGTGTTCGCAGGAACATCCGACTCATACGCATGAGGCGAGCCTAACGGTGGTGGCAGCCGACTCAGCCTCGGGCAGCCTTGCGAGCAATGCGGATCATCGGAATCTGAAGCGGCAAACGACCGATTGCAGCGGCCTTGCCCCAGGTGGGTGCCTTCTCGTCGCGCACGACGTCCATCGCCATTTGCACATTGGCGGGGAACACGGCTGCGAGCAGTCCGACGGAAGCGCGGCCACCCAGCCGGCGGGTCCGCGGATGAAGCAACATCGCGCCGAGGGCGATCTCGAGGACGCCCGAGCCAAGCACGAGCTCCTTCTTGTACGGGAGCGGCTTCGGGACGATCGCGACGTACGGCTCGGGCTTCACAAGGTGCAGCACCCCCGACGCGGCGAATCCAACGGCAAGGGCAGCTACGTCGCGTCTCATTGGATGAGCCTAAGGGAGTGCATCGCAGTCAGCCCGGCGGAGACCGCTTCCCCGTGCCACTCGGTGTTGTCGGTGATGGTCACGGGAATCGACGAGGTGGCGAAGTGCAGCGCGCGCGGTTTGCTCAGCTCGATGGTCAAATGCTTGTCGGTGTTGGGCATCAGGTCCGGGTAGATCCTGACCTTGAACGTCACCGACCGGGCTCCGCGCGGCACGATCAGATCGCGGCTGAGCGCCTCGAAGTCGGACCCTTCCATCGCGTCCCCGGCAACCGCGCGTACATGCAGCGATGCGCGACGCTGTGACGGGCCGTCGAGTCGCAGTGTGACCGGCACCAGGGTGTATGGGTCGACGCCCTCGTCCACCGTCACCGGCGATCCAGTCACCACACCCCACGGCATCATGTACTGCATCGGCACCAGGCAGTAGCCCTTCTTGCGCAGGCCCTTGATGATGCCGGGCACCGCCTTCAGGGTCTTGGGCGAATTGTTCACTGCGTCATGCATCAGGATCACGTTGCTCTTGTGCGGCCGAAGGTGCTTGAGCGCGGCCTTGCGGATCTTGGTGGCGCTACGCCCACTCCAGTCGCGGGTGTCGATCGTCCACAGTTCTTCGCGCAGGTGGAGCCTCTTGCCGATCTTGCGTACGCGCTTGGAGGTGTCGCCGTACGGCGGGCGATACAGCGCTGGCGTCTGCCCGGTTACCCTGCGAATCTCCAACTTGGTGAGGTTGAGCTGACGCTTGACGCTGCGACTGCTCCGCTCGGTGAGCTCGGGGTGATCCCAGGAGTGGACCTCGACCGCGTGGCCGTCCTTGAGGGTCGCGCGGACGATGTTCGGGTAGCGCCGGACGAACTGGCCCTGTACGAAGAACGTCGCCTGGGCGTGGTGTGCGCGCAGGATCTTGAGGAGCTTGGGCGTGTTGACCTTGCTCGGTCCGTCGTCAAACGTGATCGCCACCCGACCCGCCGCGCACTTGGTGTCTGGCGGGATGATCGCCTCGGCCGGAGCGGCCATCGAGAGGATGAGAACGGCGCCGATCATGGGAGTCAGACGGCGGAGCACCCGATGATGCTAGTTGGCTTTCGAGGCAGAGTCCGACACTTGGCGCCTGTGTCAGAAAAGGATCGAGGCGAACGTCTCGGTGTGCTTGAAGCCGACTCGCTCATAGGCACGCCGAGCCGGGATGTTGTGGCCGTTGACATAGAGCGTCACCGACGGCGCCACGGACGCACGGACCTGCTCCACGACAGCCGCGACAGCCGCCGCTGCAATTCCCTGTCCGCGCAGGTCAGGGCGTACATAGACGCCCTGGAGCTGGCAAGCGTAGGAGGTTGCCGCGCCGACCTCGGTCTTGAACAGCACGTCGCCGTCCTCGATGATCGCGAACGCCCAGCCCTGGGTGATGAGCTGGGCAACGCGTGCGCGGTAGCCGTTGCGGTTGCCAAGTTCAGGGTCGACACCGACTTCCTCGGTGAACATCGCGACACAGGACGGATAGACCAGGTCGAACTCGTCGATCGCCACCGGTCGTACGCGTGGGTCGGGCCGGATGTCCGGGTCACGCTCGAGCACCATGAAGGGCTGGTCGAGGCGCGGCGAACGGGCCGGACCCCAGTGCGGTTCGAGGATCTCCCACATCGGCTCGACCGCGGAGCGAGGTCCGACGATCGACGAGGGACGCAGGTTCTCGCGAAGCGCACGATCGGCAAAGGCCTCGATCGCCCTCGGCGTGGCCTGGACCGGGACGACGTTGGCGCCAGCGTGGCAGGCCGATACGAGTTCATCGTCCTCGAAGTAGCCCCAGATCTCACCGCCGAGCCATCGAGTCTGCAAACGGCTGGCATCAACACGCCCGCGTACGAACAGGTTGACCAGTGGATCCTGGTCGAGGAGCTCACGAAGTACGGGCACGTCGTCAACCGACAACGCGCGTACTTGCGTTGTGGTCTCGAGCACGGCTGCCTCCGGGAGTGAAGTCCCTTAAGCCTACTTGTCGGAGGGTCTCAGCTCACGGTGACGGCTGCGCCAGCACCTTCGACGGGCTCCATGCCCTCGGCGAGACGCATGGCCTCTTCGATCAACGTCTCGACGATCTTGGACTCGGGAACCGTCTTGATGACCTCACCCTTGACGAAGATCTGACCCTTGCCGTTGCCGGAAGCGACGCCGAGGTCGGCTTCACGAGCTTCGCCCGGACCGTTGACGACACAGCCCATGACTGCGACGCGCAGCGGCACTTCAAGCCCTTCGAGACCTGCCGTGACCTGCTCGGCGAGCGTGTAGACGTCAACCTGGGCGCGACCGCACGACGGGCACGACACGATCTCGAGCTTGCGCTCGCGAAGGTTGAGCGACTGAAGGATCTGGATGCCGACCTTGACCTCTTCAACGGGCGGAGCCGAGAGGGAGACGCGGATCGTGTCGCCGATGCCCCTGCTGAGCAACGAGCCGAAGGCGACCGAGCTCTTGATCGTTCCCTGGAATGCCGGTCCAGCCTCGGTCACGCCGAGGTGGAGCGGCCAATCGCCGCGCTCGGCGAGCATTTCGTACGCCTGCACCATCACGACCGGGTCGTTGTGCTTGACCGAGATCTTGAAATCGTGGAAGTCGTGCTCCTCGAACAGCGACGCCTCCCAGACAGCCGACTCGACGAGCGCTTCGGGCGTTGCCTTGCCGTACTTGTCGAAGATGCGCTTGTCGAGCGAGCCCGCGTTGACGCCGATGCGGATCGAGACACCGGCATCCTTCGCCGCCTTGGCGATCGCGCCGACCTGGTCGTCGAACTTGCGGATGTTGCCGGGATTGACGCGTACGGCAGCGCAGCCGGCATCGATCGCGGCGAACACGTACTTCGGCTGGAAGTGGATGTCGGCGATGACCGGGATGTTGGAGTGCTGGGCGATCTCGGCAAGCGCGTCGGCATCGTCCTGGCTCGGGCACGCAACTCGTACGATGTCGCAGCCGGCTGCGGTGAGCTCGGCGATCTGCTGAAGGGTCGTGTTGACGTCGGACGTCAGGGTCGTCGTCATCGACTGGACCGACACTGGAGCATCGCCGCCGACGTCGATCGAGCCGACCTTGATCTTGCGGGTCTTGCGCCGGGGAGCGAGCACCGGAGGCGGCATAGCCGGCAGGCCGAGGTCTGTCATGACAGCTTCACGGGGTTGACGATGTCGGCGTATATCAAGATCACACTCATCAGCATAAGGAGCGCACCCACGGCATAGGCGACCGGCAACATCTTGGCGACGTCGACGTATCCCGGATCCGGTCGGCCACGCAACTTGGCGATGGGTCGGCGGATGGCCTCCCACAGCGCCCCGGCGATATGGCCACCATCGAGCGGCAGCAGCGGGATGAAGTTGAACATCGCAAGGAACAGGTTGAGGCCAGCGAGCAGCACGAGCACTCGCTGCGCTCGTTCGGCCCAGGACGGATCGTCGACCGTGACCAGCTCGCCTGCAACACGGCT
>JAKFCR010000320.1:0-4257 GCA_036676545.1 Aeromicrobium sp.
GTCTGGGCCTACTTCGACTCAGCCGGGCCACTCCTCGGCCGGACCTGGCCGATCACCTACCGCGGCACCGACGAGGAACGCGTCGAGCAGCTGCGGGCGATGGGCGTCAAGAAGTTCTCATCGATGTCCTATGCGCACAAGCCAGGCATCGCGGACTACATGAACGACTGGACGCGCGGATTCGCCGAGCGCACTCCTGACACGTTGTGGTCGGCGACGTTCTATCCCGAGCCCGAGGCTGCGGCGTACGTGACACAGCTGATCGACGACGGCGTCGAGCTGTTCAAGGCGCACCTGCAGGTCGGTGACTTCGCGGCGAACGATCCGCTGCTGGAGCCCGTATGGGGTGTGATCGCCGACAGTGGCACGCCGCTCGTCCTACATGCAGGCTCCGGACCTGCGCCCGGCAATCACACCGGACCTGCCGGAATCGCCGACGTACTCAGCCGCCATCCGTCGCTCAAGGTGATCATCGCCCACATGGGTATGCCGGAGTACTCGGAATTCCTCGACCTGGCCGACCGTTACGACAATGTGCGACTCGACACCACGATGGCCTTCGTCGACTTCTGGGACGGCCCTTCGCCCGAGGAGATCACTCCTCGGCTCGTTGACTTGCAGGACCGGATCCTGTTCGGGACAGACTTTCCCAACATCCCGTATGCGTACGCTCATCAGGTCGAGGCACTGCAGCGGCTCGACCTGGGCGACGAATGGATGGCAGACGTGCTCTGGAACAACGGGGTCAAACTCTTCGGTGCACCGTGAGGCTCGCCAGCGCGCAGGGCAAATGGTTGCTCGCGGCGATGATCCTCGGGTCGGGCATGGCGTTCCTCGACGGCTCGATCGTGAGCCTCGCGCTTCCGGCGATCGACGATGACCTGGGTGCCGGGGTCGCCGGTCTCCAGTGGACGGTCAACGCCTACACGCTCACCCTCGCCGCCCTGATCCTCGTCGGCGGTTCGCTGGGGGACCGGCTGGGTCGCCGCCGGGTGTACGTCATCGGTGTCGCCTGGTTCGCCGTCGCCTCGGTGATGTGCGCAGCGGCGCCGACGATCGAGGTGCTGGTGCTGGCCCGCGGCCTGCAGGGCGTCGGTGCTGCCCTGCTGACACCGGGCAGCCTCGCGATCATTTCGGCATCCTTCGTCGAGGAGGACCGTGGCAAGGCGATCGGTGCATGGTCCGGTCTCGCTGGCGTCACCACCGCCGTCGGACCGCTGCTCGGCGGCTGGATGGTCGACGCGATCGGATGGCGCTCGATCTTCTGGCTCAACGTCCCGCTCGCTGCCGTGGTGATCTGGTTGTCGGTGAAGCACGTACCGGAGACCAAGGGGGAGCAGGGCAAGCTCGACATCACCGGAGCGGTTGTTGCGGCCGGCGCCCTGGCGCTCCTGACGTACGGCCTCGTGGAGAAGTCGTGGTTGTGGGTCATCGGCGGCCTCGCCCTGATGGTCGTGTTCGTCGTGCACCAGAAGGTCACGCCGCACGCGCTCGTACCCCTCAGCCTGTTCGCCGATCGCGTGTTCACGGCGGCCAACATCTGCACGTTCGCGATCTATGGCGCGCTCAGCGGCTCGATGTTCCTGCTGGTGCTGCAGCTGCAGTACGTCAGTGGATACAGCCCGCTCGAAGCCGGACTCGCGACGATCTCGATCACGATCCTGATGCTGCTGTTCTCGTCGAAGGCAGGTGAGCTGGGCGCGCGGATCGGCCCACGCTGGCCCATGACCATCGGGCCGCTCGTCTCGGCCGCCGGTCTGCTGATGATGCTCGGCATCGGTGAAGATCCGAACTTCTGGATCGACGTACTGCCGGGCTCGATCGTGTTCGGTGCGGGCATAACACTGCTCGTCGCCCCGCTGACGACAGCGGTGTTGGCGTCGGCGCCGATGGACCAGACGGGCATCGCCTCGGGTATCAACAACGCTGTCGCCCGTACGGCCTCGCTCCTCGCCGTTGCGGCGATCCCGCCGATTGCCGGCATCGCGGGTGCGAACTTCGCAGACCCGGAGATCTTCTCGCCAGGCTTCCGCACGGGCATGTGGATATGCGCCGGAATGCTTGCGGTTGCAGGCGTGTTCGCCATGACCTTGATACGCGGTCAGAAGGTCAGCCCGGAGGCTCTAGCTGATTGAGACCTGCTGCCACCGAAGAAGTCGCTTCTAGTCCTTGCGGGGCGCTGTCGGCTACGGAATGGTGCGGGTAGACCCCGACTCGGGGTCTTCACACAGCGGAGACCCCTACCCGGGGCCTTCACACAAAGCAGGCCCCACCAAGGGTCTTCAATCGGAGGAGTAGCTCGTGTATATACGCACACGTTACAAAGTCAGCGCATTCGCGGCCGCGGCCGCATGCAGTGCAGTCGCCCTGAGCGCGGTGCCGGCGATCGCCGCACCGATAGACCCCACGGCGTTCATCGTCGTCCAGGCCGGCACGGGATCGAGCCGCGCAACCGCGGCGATCACCGCCGCCGGCGGCACCGTCACCCAAGCCTGGCCACAGGTCGGTGTAGTCGTCGCCGAGGCGAGTGACGACACGTTCGACGACCAGTTGCGTGAGATGGACGGCATCGTCGCTGCCGGTCCAGCGCGCGCACTCGTTGCGTACCAACCCACCGCCGGCATCACGCCCGACGGTGAAGTGCTCGGTCTCGGGGCGGGCACTTCTGGCGGGGTCGACGCCAGCGAGCCTCTCAACGCCAACCAGTGGGACATGCGCCTGATCGGTGCCGACAAGGCCCACCTGCAGACCGATGGTTCGCGCTCCGTGACCGTGGGTGTCCTTGACTCCGGCATCGAGGCGGACCACCCCGACCTCGCAGCCAACGTTGACGCCTCGCAGTCCGTGAGCTGCATCGACAAGGGACGGCCCGACACCACTCCGGCCGCTTGGCAGCCGACGACCTCGGACCATGGGACCCACGTCGCGGGCACCATCGCGGCGGCCCGCAATGGAGTAGGCATCGTCGGTGTCGCACCGAACGTCAAGCTCGCCTCCGTGAAGGTGGTTGACGACGACGGCTTCATCTACCCCGAGTACGCGATCTGCGGCTTCCTATGGGCGGCGGACAAGGGTATGGAGGTGACGAACAATTCGTACTTCATTGACCCCTACTTCCTGTGGTGCCGCAGCAACGTGGACGAGCGCGCCTCGATCGTCGCCCTCGAGCGCACGTTGAAGTACACGGAGAAGCAGGGCGTCGCGAACGTCGCCGCGCTGGGCAACTCCAACTGGGACCTTTCCAAGCCGATCACGGACTCGGGCAGCCCGGACAATCAGGACCCTGTGATCCGCGAGACGGCCGGCAATTGCTATGACATGCCTGTGGAGGTCGGTAACACCGTGGGTGTGTCGGCCACCGGCGCCACGTCAGACAAGGCCTACTACTCCAACTACGGAGTCGCTGTCACGGACGTCGCCGCTCCCGGTGGTGACCGTTTCGTGCTCCCGGGCACGCCCGACAACAACGGCCGGATCCTGTCGACCGTCGTCAACGGCGGCTGGGGCTACAAGCAGGGCACCTCGATGGCCTCGCCGCACGCGGCTGGTGTGCTTGCACTGGTGTTCAGCGCCGATCCGTCGCTGACCGTACGCAAGGCCATTGCGGAGCTCGAGTCGGACGCCGACGCTCTGGCCTGTCCGACCGAGCCGTATGACGGTAATCAAGATGGCACCGTCGATGCGGTCTGCCAAGGCGGGACAAACGGCTCCGGCTTCTTTGGTGCAGGCATGATCGACGCCCTGGATGCCATCACGCCGTAGCTCAACGCAGCGCAATCGAGCCCGACGGCATGCAGATCAGCCTGTATGCCGTCGGGCTCGCGTCCGCCCCGTTGCCAGAGTTTGCGAGAGGGCCAGTCGGCGCCAGGGGAGTATGATGGAGGTGTCGCTTCGGCGGCGTTTGAAAATTCAAGAGGGGCTGATCGGTTTCGACTAGCGTCGTTCGATTCAGGAGAAGCGGGTAGAGGATCCAGGGTTATCTCTTTAACGATCTCTGGAAACCAACAAGTGCCGATTCCAAGCGCACTGACTTCACTCTCGCTGCTTAAGCGATAAGTGAAGGGTTGGCCTGGGAGTGTTCCCGTCCCAGATCACCAACCTCATTTAGGGGACTTGCTGGTCACACCATGTCGCAGGGTGTGACCGGGACTTTTATGCGACTGAGCCTGTCGGAGACGTGTTCGTCCGAGCTCCGGGGCTGAGAAAAGCGTTAGACGAACTACACCCGTAGAAGCCCTGACTCAGCGCGATAGGACC
>JAKFCR010000321.1:0-1770 GCA_036676545.1 Aeromicrobium sp.
CTCGACGAGATCTTCCGCAGGTTCCCCGAGTACCTCAACCAGCGCAGCGCCGACAAGCTCAAGCTCGCAGCCTGCTTCAAGATCGGCGGCGGACCCAATGGGGACGATCGCTATCTCGTAGAGATCGACCATGGCACCTGCACCGTCACGCCCGAGGGTGATGGCGAACGGTCGGTGACGATCGCACTCGGCGGTGCCGAGTTCCTCAAGCTGGCCACCGGCAACCTCAACCCCACGATCGCGTTCATGAAGGGCAAGCTCCGCGTCAAGGGAGATCTCGCCTCCGCGCTCGCCCTCAGCGGCGCCGTACGCATCCCGTCGGCGAAGGGCTGAGATGAGCGTCATTGCTGCCGTACGGTCCAAGACCGACGCTGGTCTTGAGACATTCGGCGCGATGATCGTGCTCGCGATTCAGTCGAGCCTCTTCATGGTCGTCGACATCGTCAAGCGCCGCTTCGCGTGGAAAGAGTTCCTCGAGCAGGCGTGGTTCATGACCCGCGTCTCGCTGCTGCCGACGATCCTCGTCGCGATCCCGTTCGGTGTCATCGTGTCGATCCAAGTGGGCGCGATCGCCCAGCAGATCGGTGCTGTGTCGTTCACCGGTGCCGTCAATGGCATCGGCATCCTCCGCCAGGGCGCACCGCTCGTGACCTCGTTGCTGATGGCCGGTGCTGTCGGCTCGGCCATGTGCGCCCAGCTCGGCTCCCAGGCCGTACGCGAAGAGGTCGACGCCATGAAGGTCATGGGCCTCAACCCGCTTCAGCGGCTGGTGGCACCGCGCATTCTCGCCGCAGTCGTCGTCGGCATGCTGCTCAACGTCGTCGTTGCCGTGACCGCCATGACGACCGGCTACATCCTCAACGTCGGCGGCGGCACGGTGAGCTCCGGCGCCTACCTCGGCTCGTTCACCAGCTTCGCCCAGCCGACCGACTTGTGGCTCGCCATGGGCAAGGCTGCGATCTTCGGCTTCCTCGCCACGATCGTGGCGTGCCACAAGGGACTCAACGTCGTCGGCGGGCCAAAGCAGGTCGCTGACGCGGTCAACCAGAGCGTCGTCCTGAGTGTCGTGATGCTGGCCGTCGTCAATGTCGCAATCACCCAGGCGTACGTGATGCTCGTGCCGCAGAGGATGGCGTGATGGGCTGGGCTCGGCAGACCGGCGACAAGACGCTCGACGGCGTCGCCGTGATCGGTGCGCAGGCGACGTTCGTACGGCGCACCCTGCAGTCGGTACCGGCAGCGATGACGACGTACCGCCAGGAGACGTTCCGCGTCCTTGCCGACATCAGCTGGGGCACCGGCGCGTTGGTGGTTGGCGGCGGCACGATCGGCGTGATGATCCTGCTGGCGGTCTCAGCCGGTACGTCGCTGGGCATCGAGGGCTTCAACGGTCTCGAGACGATTGGTCTCGCCCCGCTCACCGGCTTTGTCTCGGCCATCGTCAACACCCGCGAGCTCGCACCGCTGATCGCTGCTCTCGCACTTGCAGCGCAGGTCGGCTGTCGCTTCACGGCGCAGATCGGCTCGATGCGTACGAGTGAGGAGATCGACGCGCTCCAGGTCATCGGGGTGCCGCCGATGCAGTACCTCATCGCCACGCGCCTGGTCGCGTCGATGGTCGCGATCCTGCCGCTCTACCTGATCGGTCTGGTCGGCTCCTACGTCGCGTCGCAGGCCGCCGTCACGGTGCTGTTCGGGCAACCCGAGGGCACCTATCTGCACTATTTCCAGACGTTCATCAGCTCGGGAGACATCTTGCTGTCGGTGGCG
>JAKFCR010000322.1:0-3111 GCA_036676545.1 Aeromicrobium sp.
CGGAGATCGCGGTGGTGTCGATCGCGTACGTCGCTCCGGTGCCACCGGTGAGCTCCTTGACCTTGGCGACAACGTCGTCCTCGGCCGTGGGGTCGACGCCGATCGCGCCGTAGCCCGCGGCGAACACACGACGGCTCTCCAGCGGGTCGACGGCAATGACCGTTCCGACGCCCAGGTGCTTGGCGGCCGCAAGCGCGGACAGGCCTACGGCTCCACAACCGAAGACGACCAGGCTGTCGGCGGGAGTCGGCTTGAGCACGTTCAGCACGGTCCCCGCGCCGGTCTGGAATCCGCAGCCGTACGGGGCAACCTTGGTGAGGTCGACGGACTTGTCGACGACCACGCAGTTGTCGGCATACGCGAGCGCGTACTGGGACAGGCTCGACTGGCCGAAGAAGCTGCCGAACACGGGCGACCCGTCGCGGCTGTATGTCGTACTGCCATCCATCCGCATGCCCATGTAGTTGAGCAGCAGCGAGGAGTCGCAGTAGCCCACCAGGTCGTTCTTGCAGTTCTCACAGCCGCGGCAGGACCGGAACGACAGAACCACGTGGTCGCCGACCTCAATCCCACTGACGCCTTCGCCGACGGCCTCGACGATGCCTGAGCCCTCGTGGCCGAAGACGTTCGGGAACATCTCCTCGGGCAGGAAGCCCTTGAGGTGGATGTCCGTGTGGCACAAGCCGGTCGCGACGATCTTGACCAGGACCTCATCGGCCTGCGGCTCGCCGAGCTCGATCTCTTCGAGGGAGAAGTCGGCGCCCTGCGAGTTCACAACAGCGACAGTGGTCTTCATACGTCACGCTCCAGCCAGAAGAAGTTCAGGTACGCCGTCACAGTAGTGGAACAGGTTCTAGTTGCCGATACGCCAACCATGCGCAGTGAGCATGAGTGTCACCACTCGCCTTGTCGGCAGGTCGCGCGGCAATGCACGCGTCGTCCCGTCGTCCCACTCCACATGGGCCGAAGCGAGCTGGTCGACCACCTCGAGACGTACCCGCCCTCTCGACTCGTGCCTGACCTTGCACGACAGCACGATCAGGTCGGCGCCCACGACGTGAGCACCCCGCGTCCGGTAGTCGCGGATCAGCCCAGCATCGGTCTCGCGGGCAGAGCTGCCTCGTACGTACACCTTGCTCAGCAGCCCATGATCGGCCCTCGCAAACGCCTCAGCCCGTATGTCATCGAGCCCGCCCAAGACTCCTGCCCAACGCACGTCGTCCGACGACACGAGCGCCGCAATCGCTGCCAGCCACGCGACGAACCAATCCATCGCGACACCGTGCCCCAATCGCCCCGCGACTGCCGATCGGCATCCACAGGTGCCACTCCTCAGTCGTACGTTGGAACCATGCAGCTCGGCCAGCACGCTCCCGCCAGTCACGTCATCGCGCACGTCAGCGACACGCATTTCGGTACGGGGAGGGCGAAGGTCTACAGCAACACCGATCCGGCCGCGCATCTCGAAGCCACCATGCAGCGCCTCGCCACCGTCCGACCCGACGCCATCGTGTTCACAGGCGACATCGCCGATCGCGGCGAGCCTGAGGCGTACGAAGCCATCGCCTCGGTCGTCGTCGACACAGCGGCAGAAATGGGCGCCGAGCTCATCTGGGTCATGGGCAACCACGACTCCCGCGAGCCGTTCTCACGCCGGCTGCTCGGTCGCGACGCCGATCCCGATGTGCCCCTCGACCAGGTCTTCGACATCAACGGGTTGCGCATCATCGCGCTCGACACCACGATCCCCGGCTATCACGACGGCGAGCTGAGGCCGGCCCAGCTGGAATGGCTACGTGAGGAGCTCATGACACCCGCGCCGCACGGCACCGTACTGGCGATGCACCACCCGCCGATCGCGACGCACCTGCAGCTGCTGACGATCGTCGAGCTCGCCGATCAACATCTACTCGCTGCCGCGGTCGAAGGCGCCGACGTTCGTACGATCCTCGCCGGGCACTATCACTACGCCGCACACAGCACGCTCGGTTCTGTGCCCGTCTCGGTTGCCGCCTCGACCTGTTACATCATCGATCCGGCGGCTGATCCGCGCGGATTGCGCGGCTATGACGGATCGCAGTCATTCGACCTGGTGCACGTGTTCGACGATCGCATCGTGCACAGCACCGTGCCGGTACGGCCGGGTCGGATGGTCGTCGACTACCCCCTCGAAGCACTCGAGTACGTCGCCGCGATGTCGCCCGCTGACCGCCGCGAGTCGTTCGCCAACGCCTCCGTCGACGTAGATTCGATGGTGCTGGTCGACGGAGATACGCTGGAGTCGTGACCAAGCTCCAGATCATCGACGACTGGTACGGCGACAAGGCGATCGACTACCTCGACGCCTGGGAGCTGCAGCGCGAGCTTCATGAGCAGCGCACCACCGACCAGATCGACGACACCGCGATGTTCCTCGAGCATCCGGCGGTCTACACAGCGGGCCGTCGCACCGAGCCCCACGAGCGCCCGTTTGACGGCACTCCCGTCATCGACGTCGACCGCGGCGGCAAGATCACGTTCCACGGACCTGGCCAGCTCGTCGGCTATCCGATCACCAAGCTCCCGTCGCACGTCTTGGTCGTCGACTACGTACGCCGCGTCGAGGAAGCCCTGATCCGCGCCATCGCCGATCTCGGTATCACCACCGGTCGCGTCGCCGGCCGTTCTGGAGTATGGCTGCCTGCTGGCAACGGCAAGATCGAGCGCAAGGTCGCGGCGATCGGCATACGTGTCTCGCGAGGCGTGACGATGCATGGGTTCTCGCTCAATGCTGACGTCGACCTGAGCTACTACGAGCGCTTCGTACCGTGCGGCATTGCCGACGCCGGAGTGACAAGTCTGACCGAGGAATTGGGGCGACCAGTGGGCGTCCGCGAGGCTGCGGATGCTGTGAAGTCACACCTGGTCGAGCTGCTGGAGTGGGAGTCATACGTGCCCTCACCCGACCTCCCTGCGTCCGTGCCACTGCTTGACCTCTCCATTGGCGCGCAGGCGTAGGCTGACCCTGTGACTATCGCTCCTGAAGGCCGCAAGATGCTGCGGCTCGAAGTCCGCAATGCGGAGACCCCGATCGAGAAGAAGCCCGAGTGGATCAAGACTCGCGCCAAGATG
>JAKFCR010000323.1:0-11671 GCA_036676545.1 Aeromicrobium sp.
GGCCTCGAACAGCTCAGGAGGCGGAGGGCCCCACGGCTGCGCCGGGTCGGACTCGATGTAGCTGAGGAATCGCATGATGTCTCCCTTGTCAGTGGCAGGCCCTCTGTGGGTCAGCCTTCACCAGTACGTCGACCGGAGTCGAGCCAATTCGACACGGCCCTCAAAGTTTTTCGTCAGGCACTGACAGTCGCGTGCTGATCGCACATTGCGTCGGCGGCAAAGCACGACTCACAGCGATTCATCTGCCGTACGCACGAGACCTCGCCGCAGTCGGCGACGTGGTTCGACGGCGTCTCGCACCGGTCGCAGGCACCGACCAGTGCGGTGTGGTCGGAGAAGTCCATCGTGATGCGGTCGTCGAACACATACAGCGATCCTTCCCAGAGACCGTCGTCGCCGTAGGCCTCGCCGTACGTCGCGATGCCGCCGTCGAGCTGGTAGACCTCCTGGAATCCGCGATTCTTCATCAGCGGGGTCAGCACCTCGCACCGGATGCCGCCGGTGCAGTAGGTCACGACGGGCTGATCCTTGAGGTGGTCGTACGCGCCACTGTCGAGCTGCGCTATGAACTCGCGGGTGGTCTCGACGCCAGGGCGTACGGCTCCGGCGAAATGGCCGACGTCGGACTCGATCTGGTTGCGACCGTCGAAGAACACGACGTCCTTCGTCTCGACCAGCGCGTGCAGCTCGGCGGGACTGAGCTTGGTGCCGCCGCCGACTATGCCTTCGTCGCCGACCTCGATCTCGTCCGGCGCGCCGAACGTCACGAGCTCGTCGCGGACCTTGACGCTCAGTCGTGGGAAGTCGGCGGTCGTACCGTCCTCAAGGGCACGACCCTCGCTCCACTTGAAGTCGATGTCATGGAAGGGGGCGTACGACCTGGTCCCGCGTACGTACTTCTTCATGTCGATGACGTCGCCGCCGAGCGTCGCGTTGATGCCGTGGCGCGAGATCAGGATGCGGCCGCGCAGGCCGAGCGCGTCAGCGAGGGTGTGCTGCCACAGCCGGATCGCCTCGGGGTCCGCCAACGGAGCGAAGGCGTAGAAGAGTAGGACTTTGGGCGTGGCCACCGGACAATTCTAGGCCGGGTGTCACCTACCCTCGGTTTGTGGCCGAACTGCACGAGCTCGATGCGATTGCCCAGTCCGAGGCGCTCCGTTCGGGCGACACCTCGTCCGTCGAACTGGTCGAGCACCACCTCCATCGCATCGACGCCCACGCTGCTGCGCTGGGTGCCTTCATCACCGTCACGGCCGATCAGGCGCTCGAGCGAGCGGCGATCGCCGACGCGAAGCTGGCCGCGGGTGACGCTCCCGCGTTCACCGGAGTGCCGATCGCGATCAAGGACCTCACATTCACCCGCGACACACCCACCTCGATGGGATCGGTCGCGATGCGCGACTTCATACCGCCCGTCAACGCGTACGTCGTCGACCTCATCGAGAAGGCGGGCTTCGTCAGCCTCGGGAAGACGAACACGCCGGAGTTTGGTCTCTCGTCCTATACCGACAACGACCTCATCGGCCCAGCTCGTACGCCGTGGGACACCTCGCGCAATGCCGGCGGTTCGAGTGGCGGAGCCGCGGCAGCGGTCGCAGCGGGTCTGGTGCCGCTCGCGCAGGGCAGCGACGGCGGTGGATCCATCCGCATACCGGCGAGCGCCTGCGGCATCTTCGGATTCAAGCCGAGTCGCGGTCGGGTCAGCGCAGGCCCGCTCGGCAGCGACTGGAGCGGCCTCGCCGTCGACGGCCCGCTAACTCGTACGGTCCGCGACGCGGCAGCACTGCTGGACGTCCTGGCTCACCCGATGCCCGGCGACATACGTCCGCTCCCCGATCCGGCGATCCCGTATGCGGAGTGGTCGCGCCGCGACCCGGGTCGCCTGCGTATCGCTCGCTGGTCGGCCACACACCTCGAGGGCATCGAGCCCGGCCCGGATGCGCTGGCCGCTTTCGACGCCGCGGGAGCGCTGCTCGAGTCGTTGGGTCATGAGGTCGTCGACATACCCAATCCGTTCCCTCAGGCTCTCGAGCCGCAGTTCAACGTCATCTGGTCGAGCGGCATCGCGGGCGTTCCCCTTCCCCCAGAGGCCGAAGCCGTGCTGCGCACGAACACGCGCTACTGGCGTGCGCGGGGTGCCACGGCGTCGGCCATCGAGCTCAGCCAGGCGATGCAGTTCCTCGAAGCGACGACCCGCGAGGTCATCACCGGACTCCAGTCGTACGACGCGTTCCTCACCCCGACACTCGCCCTGCCACCGCAACCCGTCGAGTGGTTCAACGAGTCCGGCGATCCGATCGAGGATCACCACCGAGAGTTGTTGTTCACGCCGTACACCGCGCTCTACAACATGAGCGGTCAGCCAGCCGCGAGCCTTCCGCTGCACTGGAGCGCCGAAGGGTTGCCGATCGGCGTGATGCTCGCCGCGATGCCAGGACAGGACGGCACATTGTTCAGCCTGTGCGCCCAGGTCGAGGCGGCCTCCCCTTGGACACACCGTCGACCGACACTCTGAGGCGGAAGAAGACCGTACGGACCGGCTCTCGCACCGCCGAAAGACTATTGGACCGCGGCGGTCAGTTCCGACATCAGGCGCACGGTGGTGTATCCGAGTTTGGAGCCGGTCACACGCACCGAGAGCTGCTTGCCTCTCTGGTACCTCGAGACCGTGTAGGTCTTGTATATCGCGCCGCTGATCGGCAGCCCGTTGGCATACCAGCGATACGTGAACGAAGTGCCAGTGGTCCACACGCCCCGCATTGCCGTCAAGGTCTGGCCGACACTCGGCGTGCCGCTGATCCGTGGCGTCACGGACGTGAGGGTGCCGATCTGCACCGCGGCTGAGCTCGACGTGCGCGAGGTGCTGCGGTAGCCGGGCTTGCTGCCGGTCACGGTGACGGACAGGTTCCGCGTGTAGTAGGCGCCTGGAACGACATACGTCCGGCCAGTCGCCCCCGAGATCGCGGTCCCGTCGACACGCCACCGGTAGGTGAAGGTCGTACCGCTGTCCCAAGTGCCCTCGACTGCCGTCACGGTGCTTCCACTTCTCACGGCAGCCCCATCCGCGACCGCCATCACGGGCACGGCTGACGGTGTCACCGGACCGGCGGTCAGTCCGACCGTGACCCGTGCACCTGTGGCGCCACTCAGCGAGTTGACCTTCACCAGGACGTTGCCAGACGAGCTCTTGAACGATGCACCACTCGACAGGTACGCGAAGTCGCTGGTGCCAACGCGCCTGGTCAAGCCCTTGGTGTGGCGACCTGGAGTCTGCGATGTGTACTGGGTGACGACGACGCCCGGCGCGTAGCGGAACGAGGAGAGTCCACCTCCCTGCGAATAGAAGGTTGAGCCATCCCGACCGGTGCCGGAGCGGTACTCGACGAAGTACTCCGCAGACGTGAGGGGATCGACAACCCTCAGACCGCGCCGCCCGGTTGAGTCGGATCGCGGCTTCAGATCCAGAGTGGTCACACCAGGCGCGACGACGTCGTTCGTGCTGTCACTGAGGCGGAGAAACCGGCGAGCCACCGTCTCGAGCGCTGGCGGCGCGTAGTTATTGATCGCGAACCCCATGACGCTGAAGGCGTCGTAGTAGTTGAACGTCGAACACGTCGACAGGCACCGTTCCAGGTTGGCATGACCCAGCCCGAAGTTGTGCCCGAGCTCGTGCGAACCGATCTGCGTTGCGCTGGCGCCAGCCGAGATGATCGACTTGCCACCGCTGTTGATCGACGTGCCGACCGTACCAATACCTGCGGCGCCGCTGCAGGCGCCAGGCACCATCACCATCAGGTGATTGCCGCCAGCACTGAAGTCAACTCCGGGGAACTTTCCCGCCGCCTCGGCCCAGATCGCACTGTGACCTCCGGCCAGGCCACAGTTGTCTGTCGCGGTGACGGACGATGGGTATGTCTTGGTTGATGCCACGGAAAACCCGGTGATCGCACCGGCCGACTCAGTGAGCCAGTAGCTCCTCATGGCCGTGATCGCGCCTGAGGTCGAGGCCACGGTGCCGCGATTGCTGAGGATGGCGACATACAGACGGTGTGCGCTCGGCGTCATCGCAGCCGCCACTGGCTCGGTGACGGTCGCGCTCGCCACTGGCACAGGTGTTTCCTGCTCAGACGCAAGGCCCAGTGCGGTCTCACCGTCGGCGCTGTCAGCATCAATCGCCTCGCCCTGCGCCACGTCCACACCCTCATCTCGCAGGTCGCTCGCCAGCTCGCCAGTCACCGCGAGCTTGCCCTCGAAGTCGCCGCCGTTCGGAGCAGACTTGCCGAACGATGCCGGCAGCGGGATGACACCGCCGCCCTCGACGCGCACGCCGTACTCGTACGTAGCGCCACCGTGCTCGCCGAATCCGTCGATGACGGTCGTCTCGATGGTTCCCTCGACATCCAACGTCGCAGCATCCCCATAGCTCGGGTTGTCATACGAGAGGCGCCTGTCCGATCGGAGTTCGGCGGATGCGGCGGTTGGCGCCGAAAGCGCTCCAGCCGCAACGATCGCAACTACTGCCGGCAAAACGACAAGGCTCCGCAAGTTCATCCTGGCTCCCTCAAGCTCAGATCTGTCCCGCAATTTGCGGGGCTCCCATCCCCTCCGCACATCCTGCTCAAAGGAATTTCCATCGCCAGTACTCATGGGGACTATTCGTGACTAGTCCGACTAGTCACGAATAGTCATGAAAAGGCGTACCCGTCTGAAATCCTTGAGACCGGGGCCATAACTGCCGAGCCGAAGTCGAAGGAGGCTTCAGGTCAGCAGTTCCTTCAGAACGGAAGTCGGATCACTACGTCCGAAACCGTTGCCGCCGGGTTTGAGGATCCGGACGGCGACGTCCTCTGCCTCCGCGAAGTGCTCTAGGCGCGAGCTGTCATCACGATCGGGTCACCGTCGGTGATCGCGATCGTGTGTTCGACGTGCGCTCCGCGCGAGCCGTCGGCGCTGCGGATCGTCCAACCGTCCGGGTCCATGACTATCTCGTCAGTGGAGTGCAGGAACCACGGCTCGATCGCGATGACGAGGCCGGGCTGCAGCGGGAAGCCGCGACCAGGGCGACCGTCATTGGGAATGTGCGGATCACCATGCATCGTGCGACCCACACCATGACCACCGAACTGAGTGTTGATGAGCAGCCCGTGCGATCGCCCAACCGCACCGATTGCTGCTGAGATGTCGCCAACCTTGTTGCCAGCGCGAGCCACCGCGATGGCAGCATCCAGCGCTTCCTGCGCGTGCGCGATGAGCTGTACGTCCACGTCGCGCGGGGTGCCAACCGTGACGCTGACCGCGGAGTCGCATACCCAGCCGTCGACCGAGACGGCGAAGTCGAAGCTGGCGAGGTCGCCGTCCTTGAGCTTGTAGTCATGCGGCAGCCCGTGCAGGACCGCATCGTTGATCGAGGTGCAGAGCACCTTGCCGAATGGCATGGCGCCGAAGGACGGGTGGTAGTCGATGTAGCAGGACTCGGCACCGCGCTCTCGGATCATCTCGTGCGCGAGGGCATCGAGATCGAGCAGGTTGACGCCGACGTCGGCGGCCTCTGACAACGCCGTGAGCACCTCGCCGACGAATTTCCCGGCCGGTCGCATCTCGTCCAGCTGGGTCGGGGTGAGCAGCTCGATCATGAACGGTCTTCCTGCGCGAAGATGCTGAGGCGGCCCAGGAAGTGGGCCAGGGTCACCGCGGTCATACCGGCTGCCGCCATGATCGTGTCCCGGAAGATGACATCGGGCCCCGAGCTGAAGATCGCCGCCACGAGGAGTGCACCGCCGAGGAGTCCGAGCGCGGCTGAGGCGTGGGTGACCGGCACGCGAACCTTGGCCGACTCCCAATGCACGTAGTAGACGCCAGCAAGAAGACCAGAGGCTGCGACGACGAGGACGCGGAGCCCCGGCAGTGCATCCGGCGACCAGTCGACGTCCGCCACGACGTCAGCGGCGAACAGCGCCAGAACCACGATCGTGGCGAGGAGGGACAGGAGGTGCCAGCGAGTCTTCACGCCCAGAAGCGTACGCGAGCACTCTCAGCCTTCGAGAGAGGTGCGAAAGCGCTGCATGCCGCCGATCCAGTGATCTGGGTCGGCGGCTTTGCGCTCATACATGGTGCCGACGTCGGGGTGCGGCAGCGCGAAGAACCGACCGTCTGCGATTGCCTCGAGCAGTACGTCGGCGACCGCGAGCGGTTCGAGGGTCTCGCCGGCGCTGGTGACGGACTTCATGCCGAGCTTGCCGTCGTCGCTGGCTGTGATCTCGCCGCCGAGCAGCATGTCGGTACGTACGCCCATCGGGCACAGGCAGCAGACCTGGACGCCGAGATCCCCGTATGTCGCCGCCAACCATTCGGCGAATCCGACTGCGGCGTGCTTGCTGGTCGAGTACGTCGGTGAGCCGAGCTGGGTGAGCAGGCCGGCGGCTGATGCAGTGCTGACGAAGCAACCGGCGCCACTCTCAAGCCACTGCGGCACGAGCGCTCGTGCGGCATGGACGTGTGCCATGACGTTCACGTCCCACGAGCTGGCCCATTCCTCGTCCGTTGCCTCGAGACCGAAGCCACGGAAGACTCCGGCGTTGGCGACGAACAGGTTGACTGGGTCGCCGGCTGCGGTGATCAGTGCGGCGACGTGCTCGGGGTCGGATGCATCGCCGGCGACATGAGCGACGCGGCCGGGGTGCTCACCGTCTAGTCGCGTTGCCGTGGCCTCGAGGCGAGTCGCGTCGAGATCGCCGATGACGACTGATCCGCCTGCCTCGAGCAGCCGCTGCGCAATCGCCTCACCGATGCCGCTCGCAGCACCCGTGACGACGGCATTTGCAGTAGACACGTCCATCGTCAGCGGTGCTTCTTGAGCTCGGCGCGAGCCAACGAGTTCTTGTGCACCTCGTCAGGACCATCGGCGAAGCGCAACGTACGCATTCCGGCGAACCACTCGGCCAGCGGGAAGTCCTGGCTCAGGCCACCAGCGCCGTGCACCTGGATCGCCTTGTCGAGGATCCAGCCGACGGTCTCCGGTGTGGCGATCTTGATCGCCTGGATCTCGGTGTGCGCTCCGCGGTTGCCGGCCTTGTCCATCAGCCAGGCGGTCTTGAGCACGAGCAGTCGGAGCTGCTCGATCTTGACGCGCGACTCGGCGATCCAGTCACGGACGACACCTTGGTCCGCGATCGGCTTGCCGAAGGCAACTCGCTCCGACGCGCGCTGACACATCATCTCGACGGCACGTTCGGCGATGCCGAGTGAACGCATGCAGTGGTGGATGCGGCCAGGTCCGAGTCGTGCCTGAGCGATCGCAAAGCCTTCGCCCTCGGCGCCGATGAGGTTGCTGGCTGGCACGCGTACGTCGTGGAACTCGATCTCGGCGTGACCACCGTGATCGCGGTCGTTGTAGCCGAACACGTGCATCCCGCGCTTGATGTCGAAGCCCGGGGTGTCTCGCTCGACCAGGATCATCGACTGCTGGCGGTGACGCTCGGCCGAGGTGTCGGTCTTGCCCATGACGACGAAGATCTTGGCGTTCGGGTTCATCGCGCCGGTGATCCACCACTTGTGGCCGTTGATCACGTAGTCGTCGCCGTCCTTGACGATCGACGTCTCGATGTTGGTGGCGTCGGACGAAGCCACCTTCGGCTCCGTCATCGCAAAGGACGAGCGGATCTCGCCGGCGAGCAACGGCTTGAGCCACTTCTCCTTCTGCTCGGGCGTGCCGAACATGTGAAGCACTTCCATGTTGCCGGTGTCGGGCGCTGCACAGTTCACGGCCGCCGGAGCGAGCTGGATGCTGCGACCGGTGATTTCGGCGAGCGGTGCGTACTGGAGGTTGGTCAGCCCGGCACCATCCTCACCGGGAAGGAAGAAGTTCCACAGCCCGCGCTTGCGCGCCTCGGCCTTGAGATCCTCGAGGACGGCCGGTGGGGACCAGCTGTCCTCCTTGATGGCGGCCTGCATCTGCTCATGCGCGAGCGGCTCGGCGGGATAGACAACCTCGTCCATGAAGGCTTCCATCTTGCCGATCATCTCGACGGTCTTGGCGTCGTATTCGAAGTCCATCAGCTTGCTGCAGCCATCACGTAGACAACCTCGGCGACGAGAGCAGGCTTCTCGACTCCCTCGATCTCCATGACGAAGTTGATGATCGCCTGCGTGCCGATCGCGATCTCGTTCGTCTCCTTGAGCGTCGCGACGCCACGTACGCGCGAGTCCACCGGGACGGGCGTCGGGAAGCGGAGCTTGTTGGCGCCGTAGTTCATTCCGAATGCCAGACCCTGGATGTCATAGATCTGCTCAGCGAGGACAGGGAGGAGTGAGAGTGTCAGGTAGCCGTGCGCGATCGGTCCGCCGAACGGGCCCTTCTTGGCCGCCTCGACATCGACATGGATCCACTGCTGGTCACCGGTCGCGTCGGCGAACGCATTGATCTGCGCCTGGTCGATCGTGTGCCAGTCACTCGTACCGATCTCCTCACCGACGGTTGCCTTGAACTCATCGAGACTCTTGAACACGCGGGCCATGCGAAACCTCTATCCGTTGAACTAAGCGCTTGCTTAGTTCGCACCCTAGTACGGCAACCGGGCCCCGCGCCAGAGCCTCAGCGCGCGAGCGCTGCAAGTCCAGCGATCAGGAGCAGCACGATGGAGACGACATCGGCTCGGACAACACGCTTCATCGAGTCGTTGAGGCCCGGGTTGCGCCCGGCGATCGCGAGGAACGCGACATCGCTGACCAGAACACCACCGATCACGTACGGGCGCGAGTCCTCACAGAAGATCGCCGCAATCAGCGCGGCGCCGACCAGCCCGAACAGGACTGCGCGATGCACGAGCAGAACCGTGAGGTCAGGCCCCTCGACCTTCACGTCGTACATCCGGGCGACCTGCGCGGGTCCAAGTGCGCCGACGAGCGGTAGCAGGTGGATCGCGGCCGATCCGGCCAGGCAGACGATGATCACGGTCTCCATCGCGACATCGTGTCAGTCAGGTCAGGAAGCGGGCAACGATCGCAACTGTGCCGAGCAGAGCAGCAACCACAATCCCGGCGATGTCGAGGCGCGTCCACGGTGCCGGCTCGGCCCACGTACGGTTCTGCGCCGTCGCAAACCCCCGAGCATCCATGGCGATCGCCGACGCTGAGGCACCACGCATCGCCTGAACGAGCAGCGCGAACGAGATGTTGGCGGCATAGCGACCGTTGGCGATCGGATTGCGCTTCGGGCCGAAGCCCCGAACCCAGCGCACGCGCTCGAGCTGCTGCCAGGCCAGCCCGAAGCCGGTGAACCGCTGGAGTGCGGCGGCGAACGCGGCGATCATCCGGGCCGGGAACCGCAGCGTCTGCGCGAGGTAGTCGGCGAGACGGGACGGGTCGACGTACCCAGCCATCACGGATCCGGGCCAGGCGAGAACGACGATGCGAGTACCGGCGGTGACCGCCTCCTCTACGTCGTGACCGCCGAGTCGCCACGTCGAATAGACGATCGTGACGGCGGCGATCGCGGTGAACCCGAGGCAGGCCAGCGGGTAGCGCCATCCAGGGAGCAGGATGACGGCTGCCAGTACGTACGCACCGAGGGCGATCAGCGCGACGGGCAGGCTCCGGATCCAGAACGAGCCAAGCAGCGAGAACAATCCGACCGAGAGCTGGACCAGCGGGTTGAGACGGATCACCACTGTTCTCATATGAGTCGGCCTCCCGCCATGCGACGCTCAGCGTCGATCGGCAGGTCTGCGTCGTGAGTCGACACGGCGACGGTCGCGCCCGCTTGGCTGGCAGCCGTGACCCATCCGACGACCGCAGCCCACGTGCCGGGATCCTGGCCGACGGTCGGTTCGTCGAGGAGCATCACGCCGGGACGGTGCGCGAGAGCAGCCGCGAGCGCGAGACGGCGTTGCTCGCCGCCAGAGAGCCGGTACGGATTGGCGCCACCGAGGTGGCCAAGGCCGAACACCTCGAGGACTGCGTCGACATCCACCGCTCGGCCGATCTTGAGCCCGGACTTCGCGACCTCGTCGGCAACCGTGGAAGCGAGGAATCCGTGCTCGGGATTCTGTGGCATCCACCCGACGGACTCTGCGAGCCGCGGCGAGCGCCAACGGCGAAGGTCGGGTGACACCGCTCCCGACACAGGTTTGAGCAGTCCGCCGAGCACCGCGATTGCGGTGGACTTGCCCGCACCACTGGGACCAGTGAACGCGGTGACGGCGCCCGGTTCGAGCGTCGTCGTGAAGTCGTGGAGCGCCTTCGTACGTTGCGTGCCGCGGAGCGTACGAGTGACCAGCTCGACCGAGACATCGGTCGCCGCGATGCTCAGAGCGTCCGATGCCGGAACAACAAGGGACGCAGGTACGTCGAGCAGTGTCGGCTTCAACATATTTGGCATCCACACGCCGTCCGGCTGCGGACCGGCGAGGAACTCCGCCACGGATCCATCGCTTACGACAACGCCGCCGGCACCCAGGACGATCACGCGGTCGACATGCTCGAGCCATGGCTCGATGCGGTGCTCGACGACGACCAGGGTGCGATTGCCTGCCGCGCCGACGATCGCATCGCGAACCGAGGCAGCGGTTGGGGCGTCGAGCATCGACGTCGGCTCATCGAGCAGCAGCAGATCCGGTTGCATCGCGAGCACGCCGGCCAGAGCGAGACGCTGCTGCTCGCCACCCGACAGTGCCGACGTGAAGTGGTCGCGCCCGTATGTCAGGTCGACCGCTTCGAGCGCGGCGTCGACACGGGACCAGATCTGGTCACGATCGAGACCCGCGTTCTCCGGTCCGAAGGCGACGTCGCGACCCATACGCTCCGCGACGACGGCGTCGGCGGGATTCTGCAGAAGCAGGCCCAGCCGCCCGCCGACCTCGGCCGTGCCGCTGAGCTCCCCGGCGATGGTGCTGCCGAGCGCACCCGCGAGACCGTAGAGAAGTGTCGACTTGCCGGCGCCGCTCGGTCCGACCAGCAGCACTCGTTCGCCGGGCCCGATCGTGAGATCGAGCCCGGCGACGACGGGATTGCGTCGCCCTAGTGGGCGCCACGTGAAGCCACGGAACCGGGCTTCACCGAGTTGCATCAGACTTCGTCGACCTGTTCGCGTCCGACCGGGAAGGCATCGAGTACGCCTGCCTTGGCCAGCGCCTGCACGAGGTAGAAGCCGCCGAGACCGGCGACGACAATGCCGGACAGGCCGAAGAAGCCGAGGTAGGCGAACTTGTAGTCCCAGTCCCAGTCGACCCAGTACGCGTTCCACTCATACACGGACGCGAAGGTTGCCGCGGCGAGGCCTGCCAGGGCGGCAACGACGACACCAGAGCGCTTGTAGAAGAACAGCAGGAAGATCAGCTCGGCGCCGAGGCCCTGCCAGAAGCCGGACGCGAAGACGCTGAATCCCCACTGGGTGCCGCCGACGATGAACGTCGACACAGCTGCCGCGAGGAACTCGGTGGCGAACGCGGCCCCGGGCTTGCGGACGATCAGGCCGCCCACGACGCCGGCCATGAGCCAGACGCCTGCCAGGAGTCCCGAGCTGGGCGGGAACGAGAAGATGGCCAAGCCGCTCAGCGGCTCGTACAGCTTGCCCCAACCCCAGAAGATGACGCCGAAGGCGACACCCAGGGTGGCGATGGTGACGAGGTCGATCGTGCGATACCGCACATCGAAACCTCTTGTGGACGTGGTTGCA
>JAKFCR010000324.1:0-16668 GCA_036676545.1 Aeromicrobium sp.
CTCGAACGGATAGTCGCTCACGCCGTACGTGAGCAGGGCCTGGTGATAGGCCTCGACGATCGAGCGTTCATGGGCTCGCCGATCATCAATGGCAAGTCCCGTGCCGACCAGGTAGGCGAGGTCGCGTACGGGCAGGCCAAGGCTCAGCGTCTGCCAGTCGATCGCCGTGACCGGCGGCCCGTCGGCCTCGGTGGGCGCGAACAGCAGGTTGTCGAGGCGGTAGTCACCGTGAACGATGCCGAAGCGCTCGTCTTGCCGACCTAGCGACCACGCCTCCGACACGTCCGCACACGCGAGCAACGTCTCCCGGGTCTCCGCGGAAATGGCGTCGCCGAGCTGCTCAAGGAACGTCTCGGTCGCGGGTCCGTGGACGGACGCCAACAGGCTCGCATCGTCGGGCCCGGACAGCGTGATCCAGTCCAGGTCGTTCAGGGTCGCATCGTTCCAGCGGGGACCATGGAGGCCGGCGAGGTTCACCGCGGCGTCTCGCGCCTGCTCCGGCGTGCAACCAGCAACCTGATCGCCCTGCACGGCTGGCGCCATGTCCTCGAGCAGCATCGAGAACCGCCCGTCGTCGTCGACCGCCGTTGCCATGAGGCACTGCGGAGTACGAATGCTCACGGTGCTCAGCAGCTCGGTGTAGAACCGGATCTCGCCCCGGTATGCCCCGGCGACCATCTGCCGCGTGCCTTTGTCACCCGACGGCAGCTTCAGCAGGACGCTGGCGGGTAGAGCGGAGTCGCCTTCGAGGGTGATCCGATGGCAGGAACCCATCTGTCCGGTGCCGACCGCGTCCACTTCGTACGCGGTGACGTCGTGGCCGAGCGCAGCGCTCAACCACGTCGTGCTCAGCTCGTCCGGTGACTCGATGATGTTCATGTGGCCGAGTGCCCGGGGTTGGTCGGCAGGTTGGCGAACCGGTCGGCTGGTCGGATCGCGGACCATGCCTCAATGACCGGAGCAAGCTCCACGGGTGTTGCACCGTGCAGGATGACGCTGTCGGCACCGGCATCGAACTGGTCGAGCACCCGCCTGGCGCAGGCTTCCGCACTGCCGGTTGCCGAGGCGGCGAGCCACTCGGCCGGCAGCACCTCGTCGCGCAGGTAGGTGAGCTGTTCGACCGTGCCGATCGCATCGAACGCGCCGGGATATCCCTGGACCAGCGAGTCGTTGCGGAAGCGCTCGAGGTCGGCTGGGTCCCAGCCATTGGCGGCCACCAGCACCTCGCCGTACCCCTGCAGGTATGTCGCGAGGCGACCCACGAGCTTGCGAAGTCGCGCTTCCTCAGGGATCGAGTCCTCCACGGTCGCAAGCACCGACCAGATACGTACGGAGGCGGGATCACGACCAGAGCGCTCGGCGCTCTCGCGGATCGTGGAGACCGCACGCGCGAGCGTCTCGTCGGTGAAGAACGTGTGGAGCACGACCGCGTCGGCCACGCGTCCGGCAAGCTCGAGCGTTTTGTCCCCGATCGCCATCAGCATCACCGGGATGCCCTCGTCAAAGGATGAGTCCTGGTTCAGGTACGGGAAGTGGCCGGCAGGTCCGTCGTGCCCGGCAACCGCTTCGCCGTGCCAGAGCTTGCGGTAGATGCCGATCGAGTCCTCGATCTGGGCGCCGGTCACCTTCGGCACGCCCATCAGGTCGAACAGCAGTCCGAACCCGCGACCCAGCCCGAACGCATACCGGCCACCCGACATCCGGTGTGCCGTCGCCGCCATCGTGGCCGTGATGAGGGGGTGGCGGGTGTTGTGGTTCGTCGCAGCCGTTCCTATTCCCAGCGTTGTCGTGGCTGCGATGGCTGCACCGGCCAACACGCCGGCGTCCTTGGTCGCGAACCGCTCCGACAGGAACATCGAGCCGATGCCGAGCTCCTCCGCCAACCGAGCCTCGTCGATCACGTCGCGAGGCGTCGCGGAGTGCCCGGCGAGCCCGTAGCAACCGAGCTCGGGGAACTGCTGCCCCGCCAGCGCGTTCACCGTGATGTCTCCAGGAGTCCTTCATCCTCGAAGAAGGCCACCAGGTCGCGGATCGTCTCCTCGGTCGGGCGGGGCTCGTACCCGAGCTCAGCACCAGCCTTGGAGCGATCGACGATGGGACTCATCGCGAGGTTCTCGAGGGCGGCCGGCGCGAACGACTCCGAGCCGAACCGTCGGGTGATCGGGTCGATGAACGGCGCCACCGCGCGCAGGGCGCCGATTGGGATCTTGATGCGCGGACCGCGTTGCCCGGTGAGCTCGGCTGCGAGAACCTGTGCGTCGAACAGGTTGTGGCGGTGCCCGCCCAGCAGGTAGTTGTGGCCGGTACGCCCCTTCTCCGCAGCGAGCAGGAAGCCTTCTGCGACATCGCGCGCATCGACCATGTCGAACAGGGCCGGGACGCTGGCCGGGAGCTTGCCGAGTGCCGCGTCGAGCAAACCCTGGTTCATCCGCGACAGCCGGCCGGGGTGGTCGATCGGTCCATAGATGCCGGTCGGGTTGCAGCTGAGGGCGTCGAGACCCGCGTCGACGACCTTGAGCAGCTCGACCTCGCCGAGGTACTTCGAACGGTGGTAGATCGGTAGCTTCGGATCGGTCGCCCGCTTCGACCCCTCGTCGACGGTCCCGAGACGCTCGTAGTCGAAGGACGCGAGCGAGCCACAGTTGACCATCCGGCGAACTCCGACCCGAAGCGCTGCACGCGCCACTGACCCGACCCCCTGGATGTTCACCAGCTCCGCCAACGGATCGTTCTGTCGCAGGCTGATCACCGCGACGAGGTGGTGGACGATCTCGACGCCGTCGAGCGCTACAGCCACGGCGTCCTCGTCGAGGATGTCGACCGACTCCCATCGGAGCGTGCCCTTCGAGCCCTTGGTGACGCTGTCCGGCAGCGCGCCGGGCACCCGGTCGATCGCTACGACGTCGTGGCCATCACGCAGCAGGGCAGAGACCAAGTTGAGCCCGAGGAACCCGGCAGCCCCGGTGACAGCGACCTTCATCAGGAGCCCGTCACGACGGCGTACGAGCGACCGCGTTCGTCCCGCTGCCAGAGCGGATCGGTCGTATGCGTGCCCTCGATGCGCAGCTCGCGCTTGAGCACCTTGTTGGTCGCCGTCGTCGGAACCTCAGCGGCAAGGCGTACGTAGCGCGGCCATCCCTTGGGCGAGAGGTCAGCCTGATCGGCGAGGAACGTCTCGAACCCCGCAGGGTCCAGCGTCGCGTCGTCACGGAGCACCAGGGTGACCATCAGCTGGTCGCCCACGAGCGGATCGGGCACGGCATAGACGCAGGCCTGGCTGATCGCCTCGTTGCGGAGCAGCAGCGACTCGATCGTCGCGGCGGCGAGGTTCTCGCCGTCCACCCGCAACCAGTCGTCGGTGCGCCCGGCGAGGTAGATGAACCCCTTGTCATCGCGGTAGCCGAGGTCCCCGGACCAGTACATGCCGCCGTCGAGCCGCGCAGACGTCGCCGCCTCGTCGTTGTAGTAGCCGCTGAAGAAGCCAGCCCCCTGGGTGTTCACGAGCTCACCGACGCACTCGTCGAGGTTGGTGACAGCGCCGGTCCCGTCGAATGTCGCGGGTGGACATTCAGTACGGGTCTCACGGTCAAACACCGCGACGCCCTCGAATGGCTGACCGATCGAGCCGGGCGGGGTGTCGTCCGTACGCGTGACGATCACTGCTGTCTCGGTGGAACCGAAGCCGTCCCACACCGTGCAACCGAAGCGGCGGCCGAACTCGGCGATGTCACGGTCCGAGGCCTCATTGCCGAACGCGGTACGCAGCGGGTTGTCGGCATCGTCGGGTAGCTCAGGTGTGGCTAGGACGTACGCCAGCGGCTTGCCGACGTAGTTCATGTACGTCGCGCCGAAGTGCCGGATGTCCTTGAGGAACTGGGTCGCGCTGAACTTGCGAGCCAGTGCGATCGTTGCGCCGCCGGCAAGTGCTGGAGCGAACGACGCCATGATCGCGTTGGAGTGGAACAGCGGCATGGCGCAGTAGCAGACGTCATCGGGCGTGAGCGCGTACTTCTCGGCCAGCACGCTTCCGGACATCACGACCATGAAGTTGCTGACCTGCACAGCCTTCGGCTCGCCGCTGGTGCCCGACGTGAAGATCAGCATGAACGTGTCCATCACGCCGACTTCCTCGAAGCCGTCAATGTCCCGAGATGCGTCGGCGACCAGCTCGGCCCACTCAGCGCTGTCGGTGTCGATGATCCGCGCTCCACCGAGGTCCAGGCCGTCGAGCAGCGGAAGGTGCTCGGTGTCGGTCAGCAGGACCTGACAGTCGGCGCGCCGAACATCGGCAGCCAGCGACTCACCCCGCCGGGTTGCGTTGATGCCCACAGTCACGTGGGCCCCGATCGCACCGGCCAGCAAGGCACGGATCATCTCGGGGGTGTTCTCCATGAGCACGCCGACGTGCAGCGGGCGATCCGGATCTGCCCAGCTGCGCAGCACCCGGGCGCGCGCCGCCGCGTCGCCAACAGTCTCGGCCCAGGTCCACGTGTCGGAGCCGAACGCGAGGCCGGTGCTCTCGCTGCCGGCCAGCGCGCGTACGAGCTGCTGAACGGTCTCAGCCATGAGCGAGGTCCCTTTCGCGAACGGGGGCAAGGTGGCGTACGAGGAAGCTGACAGCGTGCTTGACCGCTGGTTCGTGGAACGGCTTGCCGGGGAACACGTCGAAGTGGTCTCCGGGGTAGTGCCGCACCTCGGCCCTCGCTGTGAACGCGGCCTTAGCGGCTGCGTGAGGCGGAGCGCTCCGGTCGAAGTCCGCGATCTGCACGAGCACGGGGCAGGTGAGGGTCGCAGCAGCCTTGGCTGGCGCGCGGGTTCCGAGCTCGAGACTCACGTCTGCGGCGATCTCGTTGACCCACGTCGGTCCCGCGATGCTCAGGTAGTCCTCGAGCGCTCCCGAGACCGTGAACGTCCCGACCTCTCCGGGTCGGGCCACCACGGGGATCATCCGAGCTCCACGGCCGCGGGCGGTGGAGATCTTGCTCGCGATGCCGAGCCCCGTCGCCCTGACGAGCTCGCGCGTCTTGTGCGACTTGGTGGCATGGACCCCTGCCGCAATCCCATCGACCATCGGGATCAGTGCGACCACAGCGGCGATGTCGTGACGGCCAGCGGCGGCGGACAGTACGTGCCCGCCCGCCAATGACACGCCCCACAGGACCAGGCGCGAGGCATCCACGCCCGGCAGCTTCGCCGCTGCCCCCAAGGCAGCGCGATAGTCATCCACCTGGGCCGAGAGCGAAACGGTCTGCCGAGGCGAGCCCTCGCTGGATCCGAATCCCCGGTAGTCGAACAGGACGACGTCGAGGCCAGCGTCGGCGAACGCCTCCGCGAACGGAGCAAGACCTGAGTCCTTGGTGCCAGCCAAGCCGTGCGCCATCACGAGTGCCGGACGTCCGGCATCGGTCGCCAGCCCGTCGTGAGTCGCCGGGTAGTGCCACGCGGCGCACTGGACGCCCTGCGAATCGAAGGTGAGGTTGTCGGGACTCATCGCTGCTTCTTCCTGGTCTCGGCTCCGTAGATGCTGCGGAGCCAGATGAACGTCAGTGCTTGTATGTGCTCGTCGCGGGATGGGCCAGACCCAAGTGAGTGGCGCTCCAACGCGTGGTCGTTGAGGTCGAGCAGGACGGATGCAAGCGCTTCGGCGGCTGGGCCGTCAGATGCACGGCCTGCCGCACGCTCGGTCGCGATCATGCCGGCGATGACGCTGGCGAAGTCGGCGCGTCCGGCGTCCCACATCTGGCGGACCGTCGGGCTGGCGGCACGGGCCTCCAGCAGGGCCCGATACGTGTGTGGGCTGTTGTCGACCGAGTCGAACAGCATCGTGATCGCGGACTGGATCCGTTCGTCGGGCTCACCCTCAGCCTTCACCAGCACGTCGTTGACCTCGGCAGCTGCGTCGTACAGGTCCTGCATCAGCGCCATGACCGCCATGGCCTTGGACTCGAAGTAGAAGTAGAACGCTGAGCGCGTCACTCCAGCTCGCTTCGAGATCTCGGCAACGTTGATCTCTTCGAGGGACTGTTCACGCAGGAGTTGATCAAATGCACCGAGCAGTGCGTTCCGCCGGTCGTCACCCCTGTTTGGGGCGCGTCGATCGACGAGCCGGTTCCAGGCATCCTCGGGAGGTCGCTCCAGCGCGCCCTCGGTCATGCCCGAGCCCCGGCCTTGGCGCGGCGACGGCCAGCAGGGATCTCCCGAGCACGGATGTCGTGCTCGTAGATGAAGTAGTCGACCTGCTGCGTGTGCCGTGCGGTCTTGAGAACGTGGCCGATGTACTTGTCCTCGTCGGTCTTGATGGTCTGCTCCATCTCGCTGATGCTCGGGAGCGCGTACTCGCCCGCGAGATGGGCCGCCACGAGGCGGGCCTGCGACTCGACGAACGGGAACAGGGTCGGCGTGGACTGGGCAAACCCGACGAACGAGAGATCGTCGATGCCCGGCTTGAAGATGCGCTTGTACAGCGGTAGGTGATTGTCGGGTGCACTGATGAAGTCCGGATCGAAGAACGGGAACGTGATGTTGTAGCCCGTCGCGTAGACGATGACGTCGAAGTCGTCGCTCGTACCGTCCTCGAAGTGCACCGTGCTGCCGTCGAGGTACGCGACGTTCGGCTTCGGCACGACGTCACCCGATCCGAGCCGTAGTGGCAGCTCGACCGACTGGGTGGGGTGTGCCTCGAAGAACTTGTGGTTGGGCTGCGGGAGTCCGTAGAGGGAGCTGTCCGAGCCGTTCATGAACTGCATCTTCTGCATCACCTTGCGCTGCCAGGCGAGCGGCAGGTACGGCGTGGTTCGGTACATCGTGTCCGCCGGCTTGCCGTACACGTACTTGGGCACGATCCAGGCCCCTGAGCGCGTCGACAGCGTCACCGTGGTCTGCAGCGACTTCGACGACAGCTCCACGGCAATGTCGGCCGCGCTGTTGCCGAGGCCGACGACCAGGATGCGGCGGCCGAAGAAGTCGATCGGCGACTTCGGATCGATGTAGTGATGCGAGTGCATCGACTCACCGGTGAACTCGCCCGGGAACTCGGCGAAGCGGGGATCCCAGTGGTGGCCGTTGCCGACCACCAGGTGCTCGAACTGGCGAGTCTTGCCGGCCTGGTCGAGGATCTCCCAGCCACCGCCGTCGAGGCGCTTGGCATGAGCCACGCCGTTCGTGAACTCGATGTTGTCCTTGAGGTCGAACGCCTCGGCATACAGCTCGAGGTAGTCCTTGATCTGCGTGTGGTGCGGGAAGTCCGGGTATTCCTTCGGCATCGGGAAGTCGCGGAACGACAGCCGCTCCTTGGACGTGTCGATGTGCAGGGAGCGGTACGCGCTGCTGTGGCCGTTCGGGTTGCCGAATGCCCAGTTGCCACCGATGCGATCCGACGACTCAAAGCACGTGTACGGGACGCCGTAGTCGCTGAGCATCTTGCCGACCGTGAGACCGCTGATCCCAGCGCCAATGACCGCTGTGGTGGGGCCGACCATGGAATCTCCTGAGCTTGGGGGTTGCAATCGGTGGTGACGTAGGCCACATTAAGGACAAGTTTGACACGTGTCAATCCATACAGACAAGCGTCAGGAGATCGGATGAGCGGGCCGGGCAAGACCACAGTCGTGATTGGCGGGGCATCCGGAATCGGTCTTGCCACCGCGCGAGACCTGCTCGCCAACGGCTACTTCGTCGTGATCGCCGATGTGGATGCAGATGCCGCGGTGGCCCGAGCTGCCGAGCTCGGCGGTACGAGTGAAGGCGTTGTCGTCGACGTCAGCGACGAAGCATCGGTCGCTGCACTCTTCGACGGTGTCATCGAGCGGCACGGATCGTTCGACGGCGTCGTGAATTGTGCTGGAGTCAGCACGCTGAGCCTGGTGGTCGACCATGACGTCGCGGAGTTCCGCCGGGTGCTCGACGTCTGCCTCACTGGCGCCTTCATCGTGCTCAAGCACGCCGGGTCGCGGATCGTCGACGGTGGTTCACTCGTGACGCTGTCGTCGCTGAACGCCAGGCAACCAGGGGTCGGGTTGGTCGCGTACTGCTCAGCCAAGTCAGGGCTGCAGATGCTCACCCAGGTCACAGCGCTCGAGCTGGCTGGCCGCCGGATCCGCGTCAACGCCGTCTCACCCGGACTGGTGGTCACTCCGCTGACGGCACCGGCCATGGACATCCCCGGCATCAAGGACGACTACATCGACAACACCCCCCTGGGTCGCAGCGGCGAGCCCGAGGAGATCGCGGCAGCCATCCGGTTCCTGCTCTCCGACGACTCCACCTGGATCACCGGCGAGAACCTCGACATCAACGGAGGAGCGCATATGCAGCGTTACCCAGACATCCACGGTCACGTAATGAAGGCGTTCGGATGAAGCGCGACACGTACACCGGCAAGATCGCGATCGTGACCGGCGGCGGATCGGGCATCGGTGCTGCGCTCGGTACCGCCCTTTCCAAGGCAGGCGCCCACGTGGTGCTGGCAGACCTCGATCTGGCGTCCGCCGAGAAGGTCGCCGCCGAGCTCGGCTCGGCAAGCGCCGTCGAGCTCGACGTCACGGATGCGGCCGCGGTCCAGTCCGTCGTCGATGCCGTTGTCGCCGAGCACGGCCGCCTCGACTTGATGTTCAACAACGCCGGGATCAGCTTGCTCGGAGAGACCCAGGATCTTCCACTCGACCAGTGGAACCTGATCATCGACATCAACATCCGAGGTGTCGTGCACGGTGTCGCCGCGGCATACCCACAGATGATCAAGCAGGGTGGCGGTCACATCGTCAACACCGCTTCGATGGGTGGACTCATGGCCGCCGGGCTGCTGACGTCCTACGTGATGACCAAGCACGCAGTCGTCGGCCTGTCGCTTGCCCTTCGCTCCGAAGCGGCGGCGTACGGCGTGGGCATCACTGCGATCTGCCCTGCAGCCGTCAACACTCCGATCCTCGACAAGGGTCAGTTCGGCGTCGTACGAGGGCGCGACTACTTCCTCAAGGGGCAGGGCATTCGCAAGCCCGTCGATCCGGATGAGCTCGCAAAGCAGGTGCTCAAGGCGATCAGCAAGAACGACGCGATCGTGATCGCGCCGGTTCAAGCTCGCATGGCTCATCGTCTCCAGCGCATAGCGCCGAAGTTCACGCAGAAGCAGTCGATCAAGTTCATCGCCAAGCAGCGCAAGTGGGCCGACCAGGCTTGAGGTCAGCGGCGGCGCTTGGACCAGATCGTGACCTGCTGGCCGACGAACGGGACCGGGAGGTTCTGGACCTGGCCAGCCGCGGCGAGGGCGAGCTGGAGCTCGGCGACGCGCTGGCGAAGTGCGTCAACCTGGTTCTCGAGCTCGATGACGCGACGTACGCCTTCGAGGCCGAGGCCCTCGGCGGTCAGCCGAGCAACCTGACGCAGCAGCTCGATGTCGCGCAGTGAGTAGCGACGGCCGCCACCACCGGTGCGTCCTGGGACGACGAGCTCGAGGCGGTCGTACGTACGCAGCGTCTGCGGGTGAAGGCCCGAGAGCTCAGCGGCAACGCTGATGACGAAGACCTTGGCCTCCGGACCCGGCGGGACGAATGAGGAGTCCATCACTTCGCCCCCTCGAACAATCCATCACGCGGCGAGGTAGACCCGCGAGAGTCGCGGAGCGCCTCTACCGCAGCCTTGGCCTCATCGCTCAGGGTTGCCGGGACCCGTACCTCGACGGTGACGAGCAGGTCGCCTTTGCCGCCGGTGCGCTTCACGCCCCCCTTGCCAGTCGCGCGGAACGTGCGCCCGTTGGGCGTGCCCGCCGGAATCTTGATGCGCACGGGTGGGCCGTCGAGCGTCGGCACCTGTATCTCGGCGCCGAGGGCTGCCTCGTCGAACTCGACCGGAACCGAGATCGTCAGGTTGTCGCCCTTGCGGCCGAACAGCTTGTGCGGCTCAACGTGCACCAGGAGGAAGAGGTCACCGTTGGGTCCGCCGTACTCACCCTTGCCACCCTTGCCCTTGATGCGAATGCGTTGACCGTCCTTGACGCCAGCGGGCACCTTGACCTGCAGGGTGCGGCTCGATGGCGCACGGCCCGAGCCTCGGCAGGTGTCGCAGGCGTGCTCGACGACCAGGCCGCGACCGCGGCACTGATCACACGGCTCCGTCATGGCGAAGAGTCCGCCTGCGGTGCCGGTCTGCGAACCACTGCCCTGACACTTCGAGCAGACCTTGGGAGTCGTGCCCGGCTTGGCGCCGGTGCCGTGACACGTCGGGCAGGGCTCGTCGCTGGTCAGCCGAAGCGGCAGCGTCGCGCCATCGACGGCCTGCTGGAAGGTGATCGATGCCTCGGTCTCGAGATCGTCACCCTTGCGAGCAGCCGACTGGCGACCGCGGCCACGGCCACGACCGCCGCCACCGAAGAGTCCACCGAACAGGTCGCTGAAGTCGGGCTGTCCACCAGGTCCGGGCTGGCCGTAGCCACCCGCAGCGCCCTTGAACTGCCCGAACATGCTGCGCTGGTCGTCGTACTCCTTGCGCTTGTCCTTGGACGAGAGCACGGCGTACGCCTCGGAGACCCCCTTGAAGCGCTCCTCGGCTGCCTTGTTGCCGGGGTTGGAGTCGGGGTGGTTGTCACGCGCAAGCTTGCGATAGGCCTTCTTGATCTCGTCTTGTGACGCATCCTTCTTGACGCCGAGGACCTTGTAGAAGTCCTTGGTCGACCAATCACTGGCTGCCATGTGCCAACCTCCCTTCAGTTACTCGTCTGGTACTTCTTTGGATACGCAGTGTCGGTCAGCGGTGCTGCCGATTCTGCCCGCAGTCCATCTACTCGTCTGGCGCTTCGTCGGTCAGCGGTGCTGCCGATTCTGCTGCAGGTTCTTCTGTTGCCGGCTCGACCACGCCGACAGTCGCCGGGCGCAAAACCCGGTCCCCGTGGCGGTAACCGATGCGCAGCACGCTGTCGATCGTCGTGGTGTCGACTTCGGCTGACTCGCCGGCGTGGAACACCGCTTCGTGGTGCGCCGGATCAAACGCCTCTCCCTTGGCGCCGAACGGCTCAAGGCCATGCTTCGCGGCGAGCTGGTGGATCGCATCGGCGACAGCCTTGAAGCCGCCTTCGAGTTCACCATGATCAGCGGCACGACCGATGTCGTCGAGCACTGTCAGGAGAGACTGCAGGACCGCTGCCTCTCCCTGTGCCCGTACGAGCTCACGATCGCGGTCGACGCGACGCTTGTAGTTGACGTATTCGGCCTGGAGGCGCTGCAGATCAGCCGTACGTTCGGCGAGCTGCTGCTCGACCGTGGGCGGCTCGGGCGGGGCGGGAGCCGGCTGAGATTCCTCAACCGGCTCCACGCCCTCCTCGGGGACCGAGCCGTTGGGCTCGGTCACTTCTGAGCTTCGTCCTCGTCGACGATCTCGGCCTCGACGACGTCATCGTCATCGTTGCCGGCGTCGTCACCGGTCGGCGCATTCTCCTGCGCCTCAGCTGCGGCCGCGGCGTACATCGCCTCGCCCATCTTGGAGCTGGACTCACCGAGCTTGGCCACGGCAGCCGCAACGGCGTCCGAGTCCTCGCCCTTGAGCGCCTCGTTGAGCGCGTCGAGGTCAGCCTGCACCTCAGCCTTGAGGTCGTCGCCGACCTTGTCACCGTTCTCCGCGAGGAACTTCTCGGTGGAGTGCGACAGCGACTCGGCCTGGTTGCGAGTCTCGACAGCCTCGCGGCGCGCCTTGTCCTCTTCGGCGTACTGCTCCGCGTCCTTGACCATCTTGTCGATGTCGTCCTTGCTGAGCGCAGAGCCGCCGGTGATCGTCATCGACTGCTCCTTGCCGGTGCCACGGTCCTTGGCGGACACGTTGACGATGCCGTTGGCGTCGATGTCGAACGTGACCTCGATCTGCGGCACGCCACGCGGCGCCGGCGGAAGGCCGGTGAGCTCGAACGTGGCCAGCAGCTGGTTGCCGGCAGCCATCTCGCGCTCGCCCTGGTAGACCTGGATCGCCACGGACGGCTGGTTGTCATCGGCCGTCGTGAAGACCTCGGACCGCTTGGTCGGGATCGTCGTGTTGCGCTCGATCAGCTTGGTCATCACGCCGCCCTTGGTCTCGATGCCGAGGCTCAGCGGGGTGACGTCGAGGAGCAGAACGTCCTTGACCTCGCCCTTGAGGACACCGGCCTGGAGGCTGGCGCCGATGGCGACGACCTCGTCAGGGTTGACGCCCTTGTTGGGCTCCTTGCCACCGGTCAGCTCCTTGACGAGCGTCGCGACAGCCGGCATACGAGTCGAGCCACCGACAAGAACGACGTGGTCGATCGCGCTGAGCGCGACGCCTGCGTCCTTGATGACGCTGTTGAACGGCGCCTTGGTGCGGTCGAGCAGATCGTGCGTGATCTTCTCGAACTCCGAACGGGTCAGCGTCAGGTCGAGGAACACGGGGTTCTTCTCGGCGTCGACGGTGATGTACGGAAGGTTGATCGACGTCGACTGGCTCGAGGACAGCTCGATCTTGGCGCGCTCGGCGGCCTCGCGGATGCGGGGCATCGCCATCTTGTCCTTGGTCAGGTCGAGACCGGTGTCGCTCTTGAACTTCGCCACGATCCAGTCGATGACCTTCTCGTCCCAGTCGTCACCACCGAGGTGGTTGTCACCACTGGTGGCCTTGACCTCGATGACGCCGTCACCGATCTCGAGCAGCGACACGTCGAACGTGCCTCCACCGAGGTCGAACACGAGGATCGTCTGGTCGTCGGCCTTGTCGAGTCCGTACGCGAGTGCTGCCGCGGTGGGCTCGTTGATGATGCGGCTGACGTTGAGTCCGGCGATCTCGCCGGCTTCCTTGGTCGCCTGGCGCTGGTGGTCGTTGAAGTAGGCCGGCACGGTGATGACCGCGTCGGTGACCGGCTCGCCGAGGTAGGCCTCTGCGTCGCGCTTGAGCTTCTGCAGGATGAATGCAGAGATCTGCTGGGGGTTGAACGACTTGCCGTCGATGTCGACGTTCCAGTCGGTTCCCATGTGGCGCTTGACCGAACGGACCGTACGGTCGACGTTGGTCACGCCCTGACGCTTGGCGACTTCACCAGCGAGAACTTCGCCATCCTTGGCGAATGCCACGACCGAGGGGGTCGTGCGCGCGCCCTCGGCGTTGGCGATGACGGTGGGCTCGCCACCTTCGAGTACGGCGACGACCGAGTTGGTCGTACCGAGGTCAATTCCGACCGCTCTGGCCATGGTGTTTCCTCCTGTGGGGTGGTGCATTTGATGTTGCAAGACTTGAGTCAACAGACTTGAGTCTGATGTTATCAACCTTGCTCAAGGCGTCGGTATTCCGGGTCAGGGTAGAAATTCGCGTAGATTCCTCGATGTGACCCCCGCGACCAGCACACCCGAGCAGGATGAGCGCGCGCATGCGATTCTCGACCTGCTGACCGAGACCACCAGCCGCCAGATCTCGCGGGAGATCGCGCATCTGGCCGACATTGCGGTCGACACCCACGACGACGGCTCGCACGTCGCACCGCCCGGACTGGTCATGCCGTCGTCGGGCGCGATCACCACTCTCGTCGTGGCCACGTCGCGGGAGCACCAGGAAGTCCAGGAGCCGATACGGGTCGCGGTCTGGCCGACAGCAGAAGGTGACAATCCGGCGTTCGTGGTGACCCTTTCGGATTCCCCTCGCACCCTCCCGATCGCGCTGTCTGACGTCTCGCCCGAGCTCTCCGCGCATCTGCGCGGGCAGGTCAATGACTTCGTGGCGACGACCGTCGCCCAGGTGGTCACCAAGCTGAATGTCGGGATGCAGCGGACCTACATCCACGAGTCCCACGGCGACACTGCGGAATACACGGAGGAGTGAGCTGCCTGCTCAGCCGCGTTGGCGGGCTGCTTCGTAGAGGAAGACAGTCGCCGCGGTCGCTGCGTTGAGCGAGCTGGCAGAGCCCGAGATCGGTATGCGGGCGACCGCATCGCAGGATTCGCGCCATCCGGCGCTCATGCCCGATGTCTCGTTGCCAATCACGAGAAGCGTTGGCCCAGTCAGGTCATGGGCAGCGATGTCGACTTCACCCGTCTCATCGGTGCCGACGACGTTCAGCCCAGCCGCGCGCGCCCAGGCGAGCACCTCCACGTGGCTTCTCTCGCGTACGACGGGCAGCGCGAACAGCGAGCCCGTCGATGCGCGCACCGCACGCGGATCGTACGGATCAGCGGCGTGCCCGGTGACGATCACGGCTCCGGCGCCGAACGCATCGGCCGCCCTGATGACGGTCCCGATGTTGCCCGGGCTGCTCGGCCGGTCGAAGACCAGACCGAGGAAGTCAGGGGAGATCGTGATGCGCGACAGATCGTCGGGCGGCATCTCGACGACCGCGACGAGCTCGGCCGCTCCGTCTTCCTTGCCGCTCAGCTCGGCGAGCAGGTCACTCGACATCGCGACGTGATCGGTGGCCACCGAACGGACAATTCCCGTGGCCCAGTCCGACAGGTCTCGGTCCGCGTCGTGAAGCAGAGCGCGTACGGGCCAGCCGTGCTCAATGGCGAGACTGATCGGCCGTACGCCCTGCACCAGGAACTCCCCAGCGCGCTGACGCTTGTTGCGGTTGGCGATCAGCGCCTCCCACTGCTGGAACTGAGCGTTGCGCTTCGAGATCTGGTGCACGTCTAGCAGTCTGCCGCGCGGGCGAGCAGCAGCGCGCGTTCTTGCTCGTTCTGGGTGAGCGAGGCGGCCCGCTCGAACTCAATGCGCGCTTCGTCGCCGCGACCCAGCTTCGCGAGCAGATCGCCGCGGACACTCGGGAGCAGGTGGTACGAGCTCAGCTCGGGGAGCTCTGCGAGCTGGTCGACCAGGGCGAGGGCGACTGACGGTCCGTGGGCCATCGACACGGCGACGGCGCGGTTGAGCTCGACGACCGCCGAGCCGGTGATGGCAGCCAGCGACTCGTACAGCGAGGCGATGCGCGCCCAGTCAGTGTCCTCGGCCGTATGGGCCCGAGCGTGACAGGCCGCGATCTCGGCCTGAAGAACGTACGACCCAGGGAGTCCGCCGATCGCCGTGGCTCGTTCGAGTGCGGCGAGTCCGCGACGGATCAGCAGCTGGTCCCACCTCGAGCGATCCTGATCGGGGAGGAGCACCGGCGTCCCGTCAGGCCCGGTTCGAGCGGCGGTGCGCGAGAGCTGGATCTCCATCAGCGCCAGCAGGCCAAGCACCTCCGGATCATCCGGAACAAGGCCGACCAGCAGTCGACCCAGGCGTACGGCCTCTTCACTGAGGGCTGGTCGCATCCAGTCGTCGCCAGCCGTTGCGGAATAGCCCTCGTTGAACAGCAGGTAGATGACCGCGAGCACCGCCTCGAGCCGCTCGACTCGCTCGTTGTCCGCGGGTTCCTCGGTCGGCGCGTCCACATCGGCCAGCGTCTTCTTGGCGCGGGTGATGCGCGCACCGATCGTCGCCTCGCTGGTCAGGAACGATCGGGCGATCTCGCTCGTCGTCAGTCCTGCAACCAGGCGGAGGGTGAGGGTTCGTCGGGCGTCATCGCCGAGCGCCGGGTGACAGCAGATGAACATCAGGCGCAGGACGTCGTCCTCGACATGGTCCACTGCTGTCTCGATTCCAGCCACGACGTCCTCCCTGCCTTCGGCCAGTGCTCCGTATGCGCGGTCCTGGCGTTCGCGGCGTCGGAAGCCGTCGATCGCTCGACGCTTCGCTACTGCCATCAGCCAGGCGGCGGGGTTGTCAGGTATGCCGGACTCAGGCCATTGCGAGAGAGCGGCTTCGAGCGCATCCTGCGCGAGATCCTCGGCCAGACCGACATCGCGGGTGATGCGTACGAGGGCGGCCACGAGCTTCGTCGACTCAAGCCGCCAGACAGCCTCGACCGAGCGGTGGAGGTCGGAGTCGGTCATGACAACCGATCCAACCACCACCACAGATGGGCGTCACTCCGGGTCGGTGAGGCTCCCGGCAACCTGTCGCAGCTCGGTGAAGAACGAGTCAGGGATCTCCGGCCAGTTCGCGACGTGCAGCTCGACGAAGCCGCGCGTCCACGCCTCCGCGTCTTCGCGTGTCGGCGCATCGATCATGATGAACCCTCCGACGACCTCCTTCGCCTCCGCGAACGGGCCATCGATCGTGGTGACCTTGCCGCCGCGGGGAGCGACACGGATCGACTCCGCAGTTGGCGCAAGGCCGGCATCGGTGACGACTCGTGCGTGCGTCTCGTCTGCGACGTGAGCGATCATCGCGTCGAGGAGAGCCTCCGGGGGTGCTTCCGTGACGTACTCGTCGAGGTGGATCAGTACGAGGTACTTCATGTCAGGCCTCCGGTCCGAAGACCTGGCGGACGACGCTGGTGCCCTCGAACGCGGGCCACGTGTCGAGGTGGACCTGCATGAAGCGCCGCGAGTACTCGACAGCCTCCTCGAGCGACCGCACGTCGTACATGCCGTAGCCGCCGATGACTTCCTTGGCCTCGGAGAACGGACCGTCGGTGACGGTGATCTTGCCGCCGGACAACCGGATGTGCGGGCTGGTGGCGATGTCAGCGAGACCGCCCTGGTCGACGATGACGCCGAGCTTGACCATTTCTTCGCCGAATGCGCCGATGGCCTCGAACAGCTCAGGAGGCGGAGGGCCCCACGGCTGCGCCGGGTCGGACTCGATGTAGCTGAGGAATCGCATGATGTCTCCCTTGTCAGTGGCAGGCCCTCTGTGGGTCAGCCTTCACCA